>JBBSAN010001003.1:0-2514 GCA_038252265.1 Chloroflexia bacterium | reverse complement strand
CTTCAGGCGGCGGAACGGGGATTTCAGCACTGGATCGAGGCACCGCACGAAGCGCCTACGGTCGTGCCCCTGCCGGTCTTGCTCCAGCACGGCCTGGGCCAGGTCGCGGTGATCCGGGCCGTGCTGGCGCGGAATCAGGGCGACGTGCCGGGGATCCAGGCGGCAGTCGCCCAGGCCGCCGCCTACTTTCCGCCGGGAGAGCCGGTGGCCCCGCGCTTGCACAGTCACCTGCTCCTGAACGAGGGCTATGCCCACCTCATGCAGGGCGCGTTCGCCCCGGCGGTGCGCGTCTTGACCGCGGCCCGCGCCGTTTGCCGACACGGCGACCAGATCTATACCGAGGTCGCGGTAGTCCACGCCCTGGCCCTGGTGGATGTGTTGCAAGGCCGGTTGCACCAGGCCGAGCGCCTCTACCTACAGGCCGTTCAGCGGGCGAGCAGTGGGGATCAGCAGGCGCTGCCCGCCGCCGGGGTCGCCTATGTCGGGCTGGGCGAGTTACACTATGAATGGGACGATCTGGCTGCTGCCGAAGCGTATTTGCGCCAGGGCATTGACCTGGGGATGCTCAGCGGAAGCTGGGACATGGTGATCGGGGCATACCTGGTCCTGGCCCGGCTGCGGCACGCGCAGGGCCAGGCCGCCGCCGCCGGGGCGCTGCTCGACCAGGCGGCGGCCCTCGCGCAGGCGGGGCACACGCCGCAGGGGACGGCCCTGGTCGCCGCCGGGCAGGCGCGGCTGGCGGCGGCGCTGGGCGACGGGGAGCAGGTGGCGCGCTGGCTGCACGCCTACGCGCCCCACCGGGCGGCTGGCGACCTGGAAGCGATTCGGCCCCGCCCGCACCGGGAGCCGCTGGCCTATGTGACCCTGGTGCGAATCCTGCTGGCGCACGGCCAGCCCGCCGAAGCGCTCGCCCTGCTGGCCCGCCTCCACCCGGAGGCGGCCCCGGCGGGGCACATGGCGAACCGGGTCGAACTCGTGCTGTTGCAGGCGCAGGCCTGGGCGGCGCTGGGCGACGAAGTGGCGGTCCAGCGTGCCCTGCTGGATGCCCTGGCGCAAGGGGTCGGGGGCCACTACATCCGCAGCTTCGTGGACGAAGGCCCGGTGCTGGGCACGCGCCTCCGCGACCTGGTCGGGACGGGGGCAGCGGATCTGCCTGCCGCGCTCGCCCTGGACCCGACCTACCTGACCACCTTGCTCCACGCGTTTCACCGGGCCTATCCGCAGGTGATCCCCGCGCCCGCGCCGCCCCTCGCCACCCCCCCGACTCCCCTCACCGCCCGCGAACAGGAAGTGCTCGGCCTCCTCGCCGCCGGGCTGCCCTATCGGGCCATTGCCGAGCGGCTGATTGTCAGCGAGAACACCGCCCGCTGGCACATCAAGAACCTCTACCGTAAGCTCCAGGTGCATGAGCGCGCCCATCTGCTCGAACGACTGCCGGAGATAAACCGGGCGGCGGCGGCGCACCGCCCCTAGCCCGCCCAAAACCCACCCTCCAAGACCACCCCTGACGACCCGAACGCACCCCCGCCGGTTGAGTATCTATATATAGGCGACGACGGCCCGCCTGCCAGCCGGGCACGCGGAGCCGCTGCCTGCCGCGTGCGCCTGCCGCTCAATGCGGCGGACGCCAACTTGAACAGGAGGATAGACATGATTAACCCAACAGTTCGCGGGGTATTGCGCGGGATCGCCCTCGGGTTAGCGGGGCTGCTCGTCCTGATCGATCCGTCAATCGGCCCGATGGCGCTCAGCGCCCACCCGGCAACAGCGGACGACCCTCTCTTCACCGTGCAGGGCGACGGCCCCATCGTCGCGCACGGCGCGTCCGACGCCTGGGACGCCACCTACACCGATCCCGGTGCCCAGGTGTTCTATAACGGGCACTTTCATATGTTCCGCAACGGGTTCCGCTCCTGGCCCGCCCCGGTGCAAATCGGCTACGTTACCTCGGACGATGGCACCCACTGGACCAAGCAGGGCGAAGCGCCGGTGCTGACCAGCGCCGAGGTGCCCTATGCCAAGGTCGCCGCCCTGGCTTCCAGCGTGCTGGTCGAAAACGGCACCTGGATCCTCTATTTCTACACCTGGCAGGACTACAGCACACCCTCGGCGGGGGGAGCGATCGGGCGGGCGACGGCGTCCAACCCGACCGGGCCGTGGACGGTCGATCCCGCGCCCGTGCTGACCCCCGGCCCGGCCGGGGCCTGGGATGCCGTGCAGGTCGCCGCCCCCAGCGTCGTCCGCGCCGCCGACGGCTACCGGATGTATTTCACAGGTTACGATGCCGGGGGCACCATGCAGATTGGCCTGGCAACCTCGCCCGACGGGACGCACTGGACCAAGTACGACGACCCCGCGACGACCGCCGCCCCGCTAGCCGGAAGCGACCCGGTGTTCGGTCCGGGCGCGGCTAGAGCCTGGGACAGCGGGGCCGTCCACCAGCCAGCGGTGCAGCAGACGCCGGATGGCTGGGTCATGCTCTATCGCACGCCGGTGCGCGGCGGCCATACGATG
>JBBSAN010001002.1:0-2519 GCA_038252265.1 Chloroflexia bacterium | reverse complement strand
GGCAGTGTTGTGGTGATCAATTTGGAGGGCGAGGCCTTTCGGCAACCATTGGGCCAGCCCGATCATACCTTTCCCGTACTTGACGAACCGGGGTGGTTTGCCGCTGTTGGTGTTTTGGGCTATCTCGGTCAGGATCACAGCATAGAGGCTCGCCTGCGGGGTCTTGCCAGTCGTGTGGATCAGGCCCAGTTCGAGCGCCTTCTTGGTAATCGCTACGTAATGCATAGGCTTTTGGCCGCCGAACTGCTTAAGCACCTGTTCCGCCGCATCGGTGAAGGACAGTGTATTGGCGGGTTTGACGGGCGATTTCACTATGGGTGGGGCGGGCGGGATGGGAGGTGGGGCGGGAACTGGTTCGGGAGCTACCATCGGCACAGGAGCCTCTACAAGAGGAGGCGTGCTAACCAGGTTTGGAGTAGCTGGGGGTGAGGTAGGCAGCTTCTGTATGGGCTTCGCCATGAACTCGGGCAGGCCCCATTGGCGTAGAGCGAATACGCCTTTGGCCGTGCGTTGGAAACGCGATTGCGCGCCCTGCTGCTTGATGTCCACGGCAAGTTGGGCGTGGATGCTATCGGCGGGGGTCTTGCCTTGCGACTGGAGCAGGCCGCCCGCGATGGCCCGCTGGGTAATCTCCGGCACATCGAGCGGCACCCCAGCCGCAGCAAGGACGGTCGCTGCCGCATCTAGCATCTTCATCCTGTGGCTTCCTCCCCGGTGACCCGCACCCGCCCCGTCAGCAGGTCGGCCATCAGCCCTTTCTTGAGTTGCTTCAGCTTGTCGCGGTAGGCTTCTTCTATACTGATACGAGTCTCCTGAGTATCGAGAACGGCAGCAACGGCCCCTTGCTCTTTGCTTGGTGGAAGCGGGATAGAGATCTCCGCCATTATATTATTCATCAGTTTGGGATTACCAACATAACTAACGTGTTTGCGTGTTCTAGTAGCCAGCGTGACCGCTAAAAATCGCATGTTCAATCCTGCATCTTTGGGCCTCAGTGTACCACACACATTAGTGCAATTGAATCTCCCCGATCTATGAAACACAGCTCCAGCATAAGCACCGTCAGTCGTCCAGGTCACGTATTCGCCTTCAAAATCAAATGTATCCATATACCCAAAGACTCCCTCATCTTTGCTCTGGGATGAATAAACAGGGTACTGTCCTGGATGCCTATCCAGATCTAGCTGGCTTATGACGCGGCCACGCCCTAAGTTGCAGATTTCACGCACCTTAACAACTTCCCACGCCTGCGGAATCCGCCCCCGCGGCGAATCCTTGAACTGCTCAGGATGGGCGACGGGGTCGCGGAGGTGGCCGTGGGCGTCCAGGCCGCGCGTGAGCAGGTCGTGCAGGAGGCCCGCCTTCATCTGCTTGAGCTTGGCGATCAGCGCCTCGGTCTGCTGGATCGCAGCGTCCACAGTGTCGAGGATTTCGGCGATGCGGCGCTGTTCGGGGAGGGAAGGAACATTGACTTCAACAGCGTAAATATCGTGCCGATTTAGTCCAGGTACCCCTGTAGAGCTGTCTAAGTTTTTGAGCGGCAGACTACTCAAGCACCAATAAAGCCAACGCAGGCTATAATTAGCTCTGGCTTTCACATAGTAAGTAGTGTCAATCGGCCAGAAATCATCCACACTCCATATAATAGCTCCAACAGTTCCCTTACGACCAACAATTATGCCGGGTCCTTGAGCTATAGAATGAGCATGCCGCCCAACGAGACCACTAGATCCATATACAGGGAATCCTTCACCCGTCCGCATAGGTTCGGGCAATCCAGTGCCGTACTCAAGCGTCAGAAGTTCGCCTAGAGTTTGCTTCACTTGTTCTTTAACAAGCATATCCCAACCCTTGCACAAACTCTGCTAATCGCGCTGCTGCTGCATCCCGCTCAGCTTCAATAGCCTGCAACGGCACATGGTACTTGTCCCACCAGTTCTCGACGGCGGCGACGATCTGCTGGCGGTGGGCGGCGACGTAGCGCTCCAGTTGGGCGGCCAGTTCGTCGCAGGCGATGTCCAGCACCAGGCGTTGCGCGTCGTCAGGGCTGAGGCGGGCGCGGGCTTCCCCCAGGCGGCGGACCAGTTCGGCCTTGCGGGCCTTCAGCGCGGTTTTGGCGCTCGCCAGGTCGCGCTTGAGCGTGCGGATCTCGGCCTCGCTCAAGGTCTCCTCGTCCTCCTCCTGCTGACCGGCCTCGTCGCCCTCCTCCCCGCCCGGTTTGGCGGCAGCGGCCAGGCGGCCCTCCAGTTCGGCCTTGTGCGCTTCGGCGGCGGCCAGTTCGCCCAGGTAGGCGGGCAGCAGGCGCAGCACCAGCTTGTGGCCGAGCGGGTCGAGTTGCGGGCCGGTCGCCGCCTCTGCGCTGTCGTCCAGTCCGGCGCGGATCGTTTCCACCCAGCCGTCCACCAGCCCATCAAAGCCCTGCGCGACCAGCGTCTTGAGGTCGTACTGGGTCTCGTTCCACCAACTGGCGATCACCCCGGCTACCTTGAAGCGGTCCAGCAGCCCCACCGCCCCCAGCG
>JBBSAN010001001.1:0-2535 GCA_038252265.1 Chloroflexia bacterium | reverse complement strand
TCGCCCGACGAAGTCGGTCGTTTCGCGCAGGCGGATCACGATTGCGTCCCCGCCGGCGTCGGCCATGATGATCGGCGCCCGAAGCCAACGACCGGCACGCGAGAACGGGACGAAGTAGGCGCCGGTGTCCATGATGGCGATGATCAGGTTGGGGTCGCCGGTGGTGATGTCCCATGCGCCCTGGGCCTGCTCGGCGGTCAGCCACCATTCCTGATCGGCATAATGCTCATCGTTCGGCACGATCATCGCGTGGTGGATGTAGTCTGGCTCGGCGTAGTCCACGGTGCTGGTGGCCCGCAGCGCGGCCACGGCGGCAGCAACGTTCAGGCCGGGGCCACCCTCCAGCGCATAGAGGCCACTCCCGGCGGCCAGCTCGCGCCCGCTGGTCAGGTGGAAGGTACCCAGGGTGCTATCCAGCGCGGTGCCCAGCGCCCCGGCGCGCACCTGGTCGCTTTGCAAGGCAATGGCCCCGGTCGCGCAGGTCTTGACCAGTACCCGGCCCGCCACCCAATCCGCCGGGGTGCCCAGGGGGGCAAGGGAGGGAAGGGCGGCGAGGGCTACGCGACTATGGGCGGCGGTGGGCACGGTGGGAAGGCACGAAAGGACCAGGGTCAGGGCGACGATCAGGGCTGGCGCGCACCGCAAAGGGCGCAGCCGCGCTCGTACTAACATACAGAAGACTCCTTCTTCTAGGCGTGGGGTGTTCAGAGGTGGCATGTGGGGGGTGCAGGGTCAACGTCAGCAGGCACACTAACTCCCTGAAAAGGACATGGGCCTGTCACGCTCCGTCTTCGTAGCAGGCCGCAAAAACGGTTCCAGCAGTGAAAGCGGAACCGAAAATCATTATACCATAAACCACGACCCGTTAGTAGGGCTTCACAATTGCTTCTTACAAGTTTGTAGTATTGTAGTAGGGGTGTTCGTGGTCTATGCCTGTAATACGCACCGCGCGGGGGAAAGGTGACAGGGGGTGTACAAGGGTCTATGACTCGGGCGTGGGCTTGACTTCCTGCTGGGCCAACCGGATCAGCAGACGCAAAGCTCTGTTCACGGCAGCGGAGTCCGGGAACCGGGCTGCTACGTCGGGGGCTAGCAGCACAAGATTGGTGCCTGTTGCATATTGTTCGGCATATTTGTTTGGCCGGGCCGCGCTGAAGTCGTACTCCTCCCGCATATTGTGGTCTACTTCTTTCTGGCTATCCCATTCAAAAGCAAGGCCCATGTAGCCTCCTGCACAGGGTTGCTAAAGTAGAACAGCTACACCTCAAGCTCTTTCAGCCGTACCCATCGGGCACGTACAACTTCTACATCTTCCGCTTCTTGTAGGGGAAGTCCTAACAATCTAGCTTCTTCCCAAAGAGCGTTTAACTCATGCCAGCGTTGTTGCACCGTCGCGGCCTGCTGCTCTGCCACTTCGATAGCGTTCACCGCCTGCCAGCGGTCCCGGAATTCCTGGGCCTGTTCTTTGGTCATGGTATCTTTCCCTCTTGGGGCTATTATACCACAGCGCCCCATTCCGGCTAGCACATCGGCAGGGTCACGACGACACCACATCGGTCAGGTTCAGGCGGCCCACGACCATACAGACCGGGCAGGCGGCCTCGGTCCAGGCGTGGAGGGTGCGGAGGGTGTCGGCGGGCGCGGACGCGAGGTCGGCGCGGCGGCGGCGCAGGGCAGTGCGCCCCAGCCAGACGGCAAGCCCCAGCACGGCCAGCCCGAGGGCCACCGGCAGCAGCGGCAGGTGGATGTTGTCGAGCGCCGTCAAAATGCCGGGGCCGAAGATATAGCCGAGGGCGATGTGGAGGGCGACGAAGGCGCTGCTGCCGATCAGCAGGCCAAGCGCGAAGGGCACGGCGGCCAGTTCGGCCAGCCCGGAAGCGATATAGGTGACCATCCCCAGGCCGGGGGTGCAGGTGCCTACGGCCACAGCGGCGGCCCCACGCTTACGCACTGCCCCGGCGGCGCGATCCAGGCGCGGCGGGGTGAGGCCGACATAGCGCCCGAAGCGGTAGACAAAGCCCCGGCTGGGACCCCGCGCCAGCCCATACTGGATGCCCGCCGCCAGCAGGGTGGCCCCCATCAGGGCGAGGATGACCTCGATCAGCGTGTACTGGCCGGTCCCGGCGCGCACCCCGGCCAGCAGCATCAGGAAGTCGCCCGGCACCGGGATGGGCACGCCCAACCCTTTCACGAATAACAGTGAGAAAATGGCGAGCAGGCCGTATTGATCCAGAAATTGCCCAATCGTGTCCATCAGCATCTCCCCGACCTATTAAGGGATGGGATCATCATTGATCATAGTGTACTCCAGCGCCTCCCGGTACGCTAGTCCAAAAGCTGCTCACTTTTTGCTCATTGTGACGAGACGTCAGAAAACAGAAAACAGAAAACAGAAGTAACTACTCAGCCACTATATGGCGGATCATGATGTAAACCAACCACAACATGTTGTGGTTCCATGCCGGGAAACGACGGTCCAAAACGGCATTTTGGATGCTTTTTCTCGGCAACGATCCTACATGTTGTGGTGCATCC
>JBBSAN010001000.1:0-2537 GCA_038252265.1 Chloroflexia bacterium | reverse complement strand
TCTGGGGGTAGCCGAACTGGGCGAGGCCGCCATGTGCCGCCCAATAGCGGGCGATCGGCCCCTGGAGGTTGTGCCCGCTTTCGGGGAAGAAGGTGCCCCCGGTCGCGCCAATCGCCCCCACCGGGGCGGTCAGGCTTTTTCCTTCGGGCAGGTCGAGCCGATAAAGCTGGCCTTCGTGGATCCCCAGCGCGGCCAGGGGTACATAGGGGGTGACGGTGAGGGAGGAGCCGACAGCATCCTCCGTCCGCTGCCAGGTGTCGCCGCTATCGGTCGAGAGCCACAGGCCGTTGCCGTCGCGCAGGAGGACGTTGGCCGGGGCTTCGGGTATGCCGAACAGGTCGGCGCGGAAACTGATGGGAACGGCGGGCGGCAGCGCCTGGGGTAAGGGGGTACCGGGTAAACGCTGCCAGGTCGCGCCGCCGTCGCTGCTGCGGCTCAAGCCATAGCCCGGCCCGGTGCGGGCCATCACCAGGATCCCTTTATTGGTGTGGATCAGCACTGTGCTCTGGTCCTGGGCGAAGATGCCCGCCGGGTGCCAGGTCCGCGCCTCGTCGCCCGATACCAGCACCTGCTGCTGGTTGCTGGAGCCGGGATAGCCAGGGTTGATCGTCAGCGCCACCTCGCCCACCGGGGCGGTGCGTCCGGCGATGGGGGCCAGGGTGTAATAGGGGCCGCCGTATTCGGGGAAGCCCCGCGCTGCGTCCTGGGTGAAGCGCTGTTCCCAGGACGCCCCGGCATCGGACGAGAAATAGATCGTGTCGATCACGCGATACGGGGTGCGTTCCACGGTCAGGGCATAGAGGGCGCGGGCATCGGCTTCGGCCACCGCCAGGCTCTCCACCCGGCCCCCCAGGCTCTGTCCTCGCTCCTGCCAGGTCAACCCGCTGTCGGCGCTGGCCCACAGGTGCCCGTCGGTTCCGTTCTGGCCCGGCGTCGGCTCGCTCAGGCTGTAGACTTGCAAGGTGCCGTCGGTCGCCCGGTGGGTGGGGAAGTGGGCGATGGCCTGGCCTTTGGGGTCGGCGGCACTGTAGCGCCAGGGGGTGTTATCCGCGCCTTCGTGCCCGAACAGCAGCCCGGCTGGCCCGCAGGCCAGGAAGTTGCGGGCCGCCAGCGGCGTTCGCGCCCCGGTCGCCAGATTGTAGGCCACCGTCCCGCCTTCCTCTTCGTTCACCAGCACCATATCGGGCCGGGTGTTATCTACGCAGAGTGGGCTGGTAGCGCCAGGGCCGAGCATGATCCCGGTGGCCCGCCAGGTGAGGGCTTGGGCGGCGGGGGTCGCCCCCGCTGCCTGGGCGACCGGGCCACAGCCCAGCAGCACGAAAACCAGCACGAGGGCCAGCCGGTTGAGCCTGTTCATAGGGGCAGCTCCTTTGTTGTCTCGCAAATGCGCGTCCATCCCCGGTGCTCTCGCAGCGGCACCTACACATGTAACGGGCGGGGGGCAAGTCGGGTGCGAATGGGTGCCAATGCTGGTACAACGTTCGGCGATGGCACCCGCCTCCAAGCCTCTCATCCTGCGCCGTCGGTCAAGCATCATTTGTCGCTTGGTGGTCATCCTGAGCGCCGCGCCGGATCTTGTTGGCGGTCGATGATCGTTGGGGAAGGGTCGGGATCTTGGTGCGCAATCAAGTAGCCCGAACAAGATCCTGAGCGCCGCGCAGGATGACCGCATTGGATTTGGCAGCAGCCCGGCAGCGGGGCGAGCGTGCGGGTGTACTACGACCAACTCACGTACACCTCTGATTTCTGATTTCTAATTTCTGATTTCTAAATGCTGACCACCTGCGGCGGTGTTTGCGCGCGCCCCGGTCTAGCAGGTATAATAAAGGGCTATAGACGGATACACCCGGCGCAATCGGTAATTTTAGCCCACCTGGAGAGTTTGACTGATGCCTGTTCTGGTAAACGTGAAAAGCTGCCTGGACCGCAGCCACTGTTACGCGGCCCATGCCTGCCCGTATGATGCCTACTTTCACAACGGCCTGCGCCATACCTGGGAGGTGGACGCCACCAAGTGCGGCGACTGCCCCGGCCCGTGCATGAACTTCTGCGATACCGACGCGGTGCGCTGGGCCGATAACCTGTTCGAGCTAGACCTGCTGCGCCAGCAACTGGAGGGGCAGTTGACCGTCGAGCAGGTGGTGGAACGCCGCACGGCGCAGAAAGCAAAAGAAGCCGCCGAGGCCCAGGCTGCCGCCGCCGAGCGGGCCAAAAAGGCCGGAGGCGTGGTCGTCATCACCGCCAAGAACTTCGCGGCGGAGGTTTTGCAGGCGACCCTGCCGGTGGTCATGGACTGCTGGGCGGACTGGTGCGGTCCCTGCAAGACGTTCGCTCCGATCTTCGCGGCCACCTCGAAAGAGTACGCCGGGCTGGTCAAGTTCGTCAAGCTCGACACCGATGCCGAGCCAGCGCTCGCCCAGCAGTTGGGCATCCAGGCGTTGCCGACCACGCTCTTTTTCTACAAGGGCCAAATGGTCCACGGCGTCAAAGGCGCGATCCCTACGGTCAAAGACTTCAGCGGCCTGGTTTATCAGGTG
>JBBSAN010000999.1:0-2544 GCA_038252265.1 Chloroflexia bacterium | reverse complement strand
TATTACGAGCAGCAGTTGGAGATCACGCAGGCGATCGGCAGCCGGCGCGGCGAAGCGCAGGCGCTGGGCAACCTGGGCAGCGCCTACCACGCGCTGGGCGAGGCGCGGCGGGCGATTCACTATCACGAGCAAGACCTCGCGCTGACGCGCGCGATCGAGGACCGGCGGGGCGAAGCGCAGGCGCTGGGCAACCTGGGCACCGTCTACGCAACGCTCGGGGAATCCGAACGCGCCATAGGCTATTACGAGAAGCAACTTGGCATAACACGCCAGGTCGGGGATCAGAGTGGGGAAGCGAGTGCCTGCTGGAACCTGGGACTGTTGCTGGCAGAGCACGGCGACCTAGAGCGCGCCGTGGAGTTGATGGAGGTTTGTGTGGCGTTCGAGCAGGCCATCGGCCATCCTGCGGCGGCACAAGACGCGGCGCGGGTAATGCAGCTTCGCCAACTGTTGACCACCCAAAGCTCAGCGCCTACCCCCCGGCCTGCCCTGCCCGACACCTAGCGCATAGTATTAGAAGGCAGCGCCCGACCCGTGCGCCCCTTCATGCGCCGGGAACCATCCGATGGCCCCTGCAATTGACATACTGTCTGGCGCGATTTGCTTAAGCCAGTCAGCGGCGGGCCGATTGCGATGTAGAAGTTCTTGGTGGACCAGGCGCTTTTATTTCTAACAGAGTAGAGGTCCTTTATGCCGTCGTTATATGAAGCAGGGCTGCGCCATGCGCGGCACTATAGTCGGATCGCTGAACAAGCCGATCAGCTATACAAACGCGGCGATGATAGTATGCTGGTTGGGTTGGAGCTGTTTGATCAAGAGCGGGCCCAGATCGATGCAGGTTGGGCATGGGCGCGGGCGCGCGCCGGACAAAGAGCCCCTGACTATTTATTACTCATCTATGCCGAAACCACTGCTCAGATCGGCTATCTGCGCTATAATAAGCGCCATGAACGCATTTCGCTATTAGAAGCGCAAGCCGCAGCGGCGCAGCGGCTGGGGGAGAAAGAGGCTGAAGGCAATGCTTTAGGCAATCTGGGTGTCAGCTACCGCCAATTAGGCGACATGCACCGCGCAATCAGCTACTTTGAGCAGCGATTGGCAATTGCGTACTCTATCGGCGATCAACGGGGGGTCGGTACTGCGCTAGGTAATCTAGGCAACACCTACTCTGAGTTGGGGGAGGTACACAAAGCCATCGGTTATTATAAGCAGAGGTTGGAAATCGCCAGATCCATTGGTGACCGACGTGGTGAGGCTAAGGTGCTGGGCAGTTTGGGCCGGGCTTACGCTGACTTGGGCGATGTACACCGAGCCATCGATTACTATGAACAGGCGTTAGAGATCACACGGGCTACAGGTAACCGGCAAGATGAAGGCATCGCTCTGAACAACCTAGGCACCACATATAGGTATATGGGCGACGTTCGTTCAGCTATCAAGTGTTATGAGCAGCACTTAGCGATTACTCGCGCCCTTGGCGACCGTGATGGTGAGACAGAGGCCAATTGGAACCTGGGTGCGCTGCTAGCGGATCAGGGCGAGATGGCAACGGCTATTCCAATGCTGATGGATCGGGTTGGATATTTGCGTGAATTGGGGCATCCCGATGCCGAAAAGAAGGCTGCTATAGTGGAGCGCGTGCGGCAGCAACTTGCAGCAAGCCAGATGCAGCAGCCACGCCAACCGACGAAGGAAAGTGGGGACACTCTTAACCTGCCTGCGCCGCCTTAACAAACCTCAAGGGCAGGGTCAGACCCATCTGCTCCTTATGCGCCAAAGACCGCCCGATGACCCTCGCCACACAATTTGTATATGCCGGATAGATGGGCTTATTGCTCGACCGGCAGGGGCACTGGACCCGTGCGGCCGCCCTGATGCAAGCGCTGGTAGATTGGTCACGGGAGCACCAATATTCGGAGGCGGATCGTTATGCGACCCGGTTCAGGGTAGCCAGCAGCGGCTCCTAGCTAATCCATCATGCGGTATTCTTGATCTGGTCGGGGGCGGGGGACCGCGACGCCCAAGAGCAGCGCCGCCGATTGATTATCGTGGGGAGTCATCGGATGCCGACCTCCTACCAGGCGCGTCTGCGCCATGCCCGGCACTACCACCGCCGCTTGGCAATCGCCGATGCCGGCTATCAGGCGGGCGGTGCCCAGATGCAAGAGGGGTTGGCACTCTTCGATACCGAGCGGGCGCAAGTCGATGCCGCCTGGGGCTGGGTCAGTACACGCCCGGCGGCTGCGGAGGCCGATGCGCTGCTCCTCCAGTATGTCGATGTGCTGGCGCGGTTGAGCATGCTGCGCATCGACCTGCGGCGCGAACACATCCCGCGGCTGGAGCTGGCCTATGCGGCCGCTCAGCGGCAGGGGAATATGGAGGCGCAAGGGGCGACTCTGGGGAATCTGGGGATTGCCTGCTATCGCCTGGGCGAGCTGACCCCGGCCCGCCGCTATCTGGAACAGCAACTGGCCCTGGCCCGCGCCCGCGGCGACATCTGGCAAGAGGCGGACGCCCTGGGCAACCTGGGGTTGGTGCTGACCG
>JBBSAN010000998.1:0-2545 GCA_038252265.1 Chloroflexia bacterium | reverse complement strand
TTAATCCGCTTCGTAATCCGTTGACCGCGCGCATCAGGAGACCACCCCGATGTATAAGAAGAATTCCCACTGCTCCTATTGCGGGACGGCGTTTGCCGAGGAGCAAGGATGGCCGCGCAAATGTAGCAACTGTGGGCGCAGCACGTACCTGAACCCGCTGCCGGTAGCGGTGGTACTGGTGCCGGTGGACGGGGGGCTGCTGGTGGTGCGGCGGGGGATCACGCCGGGCCTGGGCGAACTGGCCCTGCCCGGCGGCTATATCGGCATGGGCGAAACGTGGCAAGAGGCCGGGGCGCGTGAAGTGTGGGAAGAAACCGGGCTGCGCCTGGACCCGGCAGAGATCCAGGACTTCACCGCGTTGACCGCGCTGGAAGGCATGGTCCTGATCTTCGGCCTCGCCGCCCCGCGCGCCGCTGCCGACCTGCCCCCGTTCGTGCCCAACGCCGAAAGCACCGAGGAAGTGGTCATCCCCGGCCCGGTGCCCCTCGCCTTCCCCCTCCACACCGAGGCCATGCAGCGGTATTTCGCCCGGCAAGACCCGCCGGTGTAAGCGGACCCACCCGGCCCCGGAGGGGCTAGAGCAGGCCGCTTGACGGACCAGCTCCCCTGCGGTATCATCGGCCTATGAGTACCACCCTCCCCGCTGCGCCGATCCCCCACAAATGGCGGACCCTTCTGCGCCTAGCCCTGGCCGAGTTGCTGGGCATGGCCGTCTGGTTTTCGGCGTCCGCCGTCGTGCCCGCGCTGGCAACCGCCTGGACCCTGGACGAGACCGGGCGGGCCGGACTAACCCTCTCGGTGCAGGGAGGATTCGTGGTCGGCGCGTTCGGGTCGGCCCTGCTTAACCTGGCCGACCGGCTCCCGGCGCGCATCCTCTTCGCGGTGACGGCCTGGGGCGCGGCGCTCGCCACCGCGCTCATCCCCGCGCTCAATCCGGGCCTCGGCGGCGCACTCCTGCTGCGCTTCCTGACCGGCCTCTGCCTGGCCGGGGTCTACCCGGTCGGCATGAAGATCATGGCAACCTGGACCCGCGAGGATCGCGGGCTGGGCATCGGCGTGCTGGTCGGGGCGCTCACCCTGGGGACCGCCGCCCCGCACCTGATCAACGCGCTGGGCCAGGGCGGCGCGTGGCAGCCGGTCCTCTACGGCGCGGCAGCTTGTGCCGCCCTGGGTGGCGTGATCGTCCTGACGGTCCACGATGGTCCCTACCAGAGCGCCGCGCCCCGCTTCCACTGGGGCTACATCGGCGCGATCCTGCGCCAGCGCGAGACACTGCTGGCGAACCTGGGCTACCTCGGCCATATGTGGGAACTCTATGCGATGTGGGCCTGGGTGCCGGTCTTCCTCGGAGCCAGTTTTGCCCGGCAGGGCATCGCCCCGGCCTGGGCGAGCCTGGCCGGGTTCGCGGTGATCGGCACCGGAGCCATCGGCTGCGTGGTCGCCGGGAAGCTGGCCGACCGCATCGGGCGGACGACGATCACGATCGGCGCACTGGTCGTCAGTGGGGTCTGCGCCCTCAGCGTGGGCCGCTTTTATGGCGGCGATCCGGGCCTGCTGGTCCTCGTCTGCACTATCTGGGGGGTCGCCGTGATTGCCGACTCGGCCCAGTTCTCGGCCTGCATCAGCGAACTATGCGACCGGACGCACATCGGCACGGCGCTGACTCTCCAGACCAGTCTCGGTTTCCTCCTGACCATGCTGACCATCCGGCTGATCCCGTCGATCGAAAGCACGGTGGGCTGGGGCAGCGCGTTCGCCATCCTGGCCCTCGGTCCAATTGTCGGTGTGGCGGCGATGGGTACGCTGCGGCGCTCGTCAGCAGCCACACGCCTCGCGGGCGGCAAGGGCTAGCAGCCCCCACCACGCCTACCGCCCGCGCTGCAATATAGCACAACAACGCGCAACCGAAATCGGTTGCGCGTTGTGCGATCCGCTGGTCCGCCGCCGTGGACTACCGACGGGCGGGGGTGGAGCAACCAGGGAAGAAGGCGCTGGCCGCGACCTTGCTCATCTGGCCGCGCGTGGCGTTATTGTTCGGGCGGAAGTAGAAGCGGTTGGCCGGGGCCACGCACGGCTCCAACGGCCCCCCGCAGGGGTAGCCACTGATCACCCCGCGCACGGCCATCCGCTCGATGTAGAGATAGAAGGTGCTGCCGGGGGCCACATCCTCGAAGGTCTGGGCGGTCGGCGTCTCCGTCCAGCCCGCCGCCCCGCTGACGATCTTGGACAACTGCCCGCGGGTGACGTTGTTGTTCGGGCGGAAGTAGGGCCGGTTGGTCGGGGCCACACACGGCTCGAACGGCCCACCGCAGGGATAGCCGCCGATGATCCCGCGCGTACTCAACCGCTCGATCCACAGCCAGAAGGTACCGCTGGGGGCGACATCCTCGAAGGTTTGCTGCGTGCTCGGCACCAGATCGGCAAACCGGGCGGACTCAGAAACAATCTTGCTCACCTGCCCACGGGTCACATTGTTATTCGGGCGGAAGTAGTTGCCGGGACACGGCTCACCGGGGCCACCACAGGGATAGCCGCCGACGATCCC
>JBBSAN010000997.1:0-2564 GCA_038252265.1 Chloroflexia bacterium | reverse complement strand
GGGTGGGGGTCGGCGTGTTGGTGGCCGTGGGGGAATAGGTCGGCAGCGGCGGATTGGTCGGTGAAGGCGAGGGCCTCGGCACGTCACAGTTGGGATAGAAAGTGGTCGCGGCGATCTTGCTCAACTGGCCGCGCGTGGTGGCCGCGCCGGGGCGGAAATAGGGCCGGTTCGTCGGCGGCAGGCAGGGTTCGCCGGTCCCTCCACACGGATAGCCCCCGATCGTCCCCTGCGCAGCGAGGCGCTCAACCGGGAGATAAAAGACGCTGCCGGGCGGCACATCCTCGAAAAGTTGGCCGAGGGGCGTGGCGGTGTACCCGGCACTGGTGCTGACGATTTTGCTCAGCTGGCCGCGCGTGACCGGGGTATTGGGCCGAAAGTACGGGCGATTGGTCGGGGTGCTACAGGGTTCCCCGCTCCCGCCGCAGGGATAGCCCGCAATGATCCCCCGGCGCGCCAACCGCTCAATATACAGCCAGAAGGTGTTGGCTGGCGAGACATCCTCGAAGGTCTGCTGGGTGTTCGGCACCGGCTCGGTGAAAGCCGCCGCCTGGCTGACGATCTTGCTGGTCTGCCCCCGCGTCACGTTGCGGCCGGGGCGATAGTAGAGGCCGGGGCATGGCTCGCCGGGGCTACCGCAGGGATAGCCACTAACGATCCCTCGACAGCTCAGGCAGCGTATGTACGGATAGAAGGTGCTGTCAAACGGCACATCCACGAAGGCGGTGAGGCACATGGTCGCGGTGGCGGTGACAGCAGGAGCACGGGTCGGAGCAACGCTAAGAACCGCAGTTGGTATGTTGGTGAACAAATCCAGTGGTGGGCGGATGTTCGCCATTAGATGGGGAGTAGGGCTGGCGGTCCAATTAGGTCGAATGGCCCCAGGCTTCGCCCCAAGTGGAGCACCTGGCGCATCGGCGCGCCTTCCGTTGGTAACATGTAGCGAGGCATTGGCGATCTGGGCCCCCTGACTGTAGATCGAAGTGTCGAGTCGCAGCGGATAGCTGAGAGGGGGGCTAGAATCGATATGGAATGGTGTTCCATCTTTGAACCAACGGACCACCATACCGCCATAACTATTGTCATATTCTGCGCTCACACGGAAGATCGTACCCACTGTGTAAGTAACTGGCTGATCAGCCTTGAGCGTACCGTTCTCATAAACCCGCACCCCGCCGCCGCTTTGCATTTCCAGGGCGAATTCGATGTCGTCATACTGGGCATTGCTATTACCGATGCCCAGCCCGAACATCTTCCCTCCGTTGGTGGAGTCCGCGATCGCCTCCACATAGCCTTCGCCACTCTGAATGCTCTGGACGGAGATGGCCCCCCGGTCCCAGCTAGAACCGGCGTCACTCCGCTGGATCGTGTTCCCTGTTGGGGTAACCCCCACCAGATCGGTCCAACTGACGGATCCATTCCAGACCCCCAGATCGGTCGCGCCGATATACGCATTCGTGATCGCGGCACCCTGACTGTAGATGGAGGTATCGAGCCGCAACGGGTAGCTAATGGTCGGGTTGGCGTCCGTCCAGATCACCCCGCCATTCTTGTACCAGCGCACCACGCTATGGCCCAGGCTGGCCTCATACTCCACCGCCACCCGGAAGACCGTCCCGGCCACATAGCTGGTCGGCTGATCGACCTGGAGCGTGCCATTTTCGTAGATGCGGACGCCTCCCCCATTCTGCAGTTCCAGGGCGAAGTCGATATCATCATACTGGGCATTGCTGTTGCCGCTCCCTAGCCTGAACATCTTCCAGCCACTGGTGGAGTCGGCGGCCATTTCCACAAACCCCTCGCCGGTAATGACGCCCAGGGTGGAAATCGCCCCCATATCCCAACTGGCACCAGCGGCGGTGCGCTGGATTGTATTTCCGGTCGCCATCACCCCCACGAGGGCCGTCCAGGTGACCGCAGCGATCTGCGTATTGATGCACGAATGCAGGATCAAGGTTTTGATGGTGGTCGTTACGGCGTAGGAGCCACCCATCCATACATCGTTAGTGCTGCTGGCGGTTACCGCATTGAGGGCATTGCCCGTACTGCTCGGGTTGGGGCTCGCAACCTGGGTCCAGGCACTGCCATTCCAGTGCATGACCAGGGTCTGCGGGCCGCTTGCGGTGTCCATTTCCCCGACGGCCCAGACATCGCCCGAGCGTGTCCCGCTGACCCCAGAGAGCACGTTCCCATTGCTCCCCGGATTCGGACTGCTGACGGCGCTCCAGGCGCTCCCATTCCAGTGCAAGGTGAGGGTCTGATTACCCGTCGTCCCCACCGCCCAGATATCGCTGGTACTCAGCGCTGTGACGCCGTACAGCGTCCCCACGTTGCCAGGGTTGGGACTCGTCACCCGCGTCCAGGCGCTGCCGGTCCAATGCAGCAGCACCGTCGAGTAGATGCTGCCCACCCAAGCCGTCCCCACGGCCCAGACATCATTCGCCGTGAGGGCACTGACGGCGTCAAGGAGGTTGTTCGTGCCGAGAGTGGGCACGGTGATCAGGCTCCAGGCGCTCCCATTCCAATGCAACACCAGGGCCTGGGTATCCGGCGACCCAGGGGCCTCC
>JBBSAN010000996.1:0-2564 GCA_038252265.1 Chloroflexia bacterium | reverse complement strand
CTCGACGGTTGCCCGTAATCGGGTCGCCTGACCGTCTACAAGCCGTGGGGCCGGTGCAACGTTGCACCGGCCCCACGGCTTGTAGACGGTCAGGCGACCCGATTACGGGCAACCGTCGAGGTCGCGCCACTTCGCCACGGTATCGTTCACCGCTTGGGTGCCACCGGGGCCAGAGACCACGGTGAGCTGGCGGTTCGAGATCTCCTGGCAACTGGCATCTTTCTCCACCGTGTCCCAGGTGCCACGGGTGTACTTGTACTCGATCTGGGTGCCTTCCAGGATGTTCAGCGTGATTTGCGCGTGGGTGGCATCCAGCCGGGTCATGCCGAGTCCGCCCGGATCCCAGGTCGGGTACGGAGCGGGGAAGCTGCCCGCGATGTGGACCGTGTCGCCCGCCGGGGTGTTGGCCGGCACCGTCACCGTGAAGGTCACAGCGACCAGCCGTTGCACGGCCTGACCTTGCACCTGCACCGAGTACGGCGAGCGGTTGAACGAGGTGTCCTGCGCCGTCAGCACGTAGTAGTAGGTCGAGCCGGTCGTGACGGCGCTGTCTGTGTACTGTGTGGTGCCCGCCGGGACGTTGGCGAGCTTGGTGTAGGGGCCGCCGCTGGTAGCGCTGCGCCAGACCTCGTAGCGATACAGGTCCGGCTCCCCGTTCGCATTCCAGGCCAGGGCGATGAAGCTGGCCCCGCTGGAGGTGACGTGGGGGTTGGCCGGGGCGGCGGGCGCGGTGGTATCGCTCGACGGGTTGACCGTCAGCGCGCCCCGCTGGCTATCGTCGGTGTAGGCAACCGTCCAGTTGCCGCCCAGGTTGGTACTGAAGCGGGCCAGGTACTGGTACGACCCGACCTGCTCCGGCGTGAAGTCCACCTTGTACTCGTCGTTGTTGCCGGCATCGGTGTTGTAGGCCATCGGCACCCAGGTCCAGGTGGCCGGGTCGCTGCCGGTCGGCCCGTAGGCGAACTGGGCGAGGACGCCCGCGCCCTGGCCCGACGGCTCGGTCACGCCCGCCACATACACCTGGGCGTAGACGGTCTGGTGCTGAGTGGCGTTGATCGTCACGGTCAGCGTCGGCGGCCAGAGGTGCCCGGCCCAGCCGATGGGCGCGAACGGCACCGCGTGAGCCTCGTTGCTCCAGCCACTCTCGTTGCCCCGTGCGTCCAGCGCCGTAACCACGTAGTAGTAGAGCCGGGCGTTCGTCGCCGTGGTGTCGGTGTAGGTGCGGGTGGTCGTGCTGCCCAGCAGGGTGTAGCCGCCGCCGCTGAGCGGGCTGCGATAGACATTGTAGGACGCCGTGCCAGAGCTGGCCGTCCAAGTCAGGGCCACCTGATGGTTGCCGGGGGTGGCGGCCAGGTTGCGCGGGGCCACCGGCGGTTCGAGATCCTGGTTGCCGTCGGAGACGAGGATCGCCCCATCCAGCGGCGGCAGGACGATGGTGACCGCGCCGTTGGCCGAGGTCGGGTGCAGGTTGCCCAGCACATCGTGGAAACGCACGCCGTTGCGCAGGTAGCCGGTCAGCGGGATAGTCAACGTCTGGGTCGCGGTCGGGCTACGGTTGATGGCGACGATCCCCTGGTCATACTGGGTGCGGACGCCATAGGCCATCGTGCGGTTGGTGTCGTCGGTCAGCAGGAACGTCACCTTGCCGTTCACGAAAACCGAGTTTTCCTTACGCATCTGCGCCATCCACTGGACGTGGTCGTGCAGGTCGCCGTCCCCACCGGCCTGATTGCCGACCCAGGGGAAGGTGCGGCGGTCGTCGGGGTCGTCCGAGCCGGTGACGCCGACCTCATCACCGTAGTAGATGGTGGGCGCGCCGGGCAGGGTGAACTGGACGGCGGTGGTGAGGCGCAAGAGCTTCTTGCCCTGCGCCAGGTTCGCCGCGTTGAACTCTTTGTCCTCGCGGTTGTTCTGGCCCGGCGTCAGGCTCCAGAGGATGCGCTGGGTGTCGTGGCTGTCCAGCAGGTTCATCAGCGTGTAGTAGGTCGCGTCGGGGTAGTCTTCGCGGATCGAGTTAAGCTTCTTGGCGAACAGCGAGGGCGGTTGATCGCTCTGCCCATCGTCGGGGAAGCCTTTGTTGTCGATCTTGCCGAAGAAGCCGAGGATAGCGTTGCGGAAGCGATAGTTCATCGTGGTGTCGGCCTGATCGCCGTGGATCTTCGGCAACACCTCGTCTTTCTTCCACAGCTCCCCGATGATCGGCGCGTCGGGCTTGGCCGTCTTGACCGCCGTGCGGAAGCCCTGCCAGAAGTCGTTGGGGAACGATCCGTCGCCCATCACGTCGAGCCGCCAGCCGTCGGCCCCCTGGTTCAGCCAGTAAGGAGCGACGCTGTTGTTGCCCTGCGCGTAGACGAGATCGCGCACGCCCTGGACGGTCTTGTCGAGCACCGGCAGGCTGTCGAAGCCGAACCAGGCGCTATAGTTCATCGTGTTCGGGCCACCGGGACCGACGCACGGCCCGCCCGCCTGCGGGGTGAAAGTGAACCAACTGCGATAGGGCGAACTGACGCTCTCGCACGCGCCCACATCGGCGAAGTGGTGGTAGCGGTCGAAATACTTGCTGT
>JBBSAN010000995.1:0-2566 GCA_038252265.1 Chloroflexia bacterium | reverse complement strand
CTTGTAGGACACGGCTCCGCCCGTGGATGGTCGGGTGTGCGGAATAGCTGGGGGCACCCCACCATCCACGGGCGGAATGGTATCAAGGGATATGTCACACAGAATAGGAGATGAGGATGCTCACAACAGCGCAGTTGGCGGCGGCGCGCACCCGCGCCCGCGAATACCTGGACCGGGCGGGGATCGTGCTGACCCCCGCCGAGGCGGCACAGATCGAAGTGGCCGACCTGGGGCTGGGCGAACTGGAAACCACCGGGCTGGAACTGGTCGTCTATATCAACACGGCGCGGTGTTGCGCCAAAGAGTTGGTGCTGTTCCCCCGCCAGACCTGCCCCGAACACCGCCATCCACCCATTGGCGACGACCCCGGCAAAGAAGAGACGTTCCGCTGCCGCTGGGGGCTGGTCTATCTCTATGTGGAAGGTGCCCCGGTCGCCACGCCCCAGGCCCGCCCCCCCGCCGGGCGGGAACACACCTACACCGTCTGGCACGAGGTGGTGCTGCGGCCCGGCGAGCAGTGGACGATCCCGCCGAATACGCTGCACTGGTTCCAGGCGGGCGACGAAGGCACGGTGGTCTCCGAGTTCTCCACCCGCAGCCGCGACGAGTTCGACCTGTTCACCGACCCGCAGATCCAGCGGGCGACGCAGGTGGATGCGTGAAACGTGATGCGTGACGAGGGATCAGGGATCAGGGATCAGGGATCAGGGATCAGGGATCAGGATCAGAAGTAGGCAATACGCAATACGCAATACGAACTCACGTTTCACGTTTCACGTTTCACGTTTCCCCCTATGCAGAAGGAATTCCCCCTCATGGAAGCATTGGTCAAATATGCGAACGAGCCGGGACGCGTCGAAATCCGCGACATGCCCCAGCCCGAGATCACCGCCGATCAGGTGTTGCTCCGAGTACGGGCCGTCGGCATCTGTGGCAGTGACCTGGAGATGTACCACCACAAGATCACCTTCCCGGTGCGCCCGCCGGTCATCCTGGGGCACGAATTTTCCGGCACCGTGGAGGCGGTCGGGGCCGACGTGAGCGACTTCCGCTCCGGCGACCGGGTGGTCAGCGAGACAGCGGCCTATATCTGCGGTAAATGTGCCGAGTGCCGCACCGGGAATTACAATCAGTGCCCGAATCGGCTGGGCTTCGGCGTGCTGATCAACGGGGCCGATGCACCCTATGTCGCCGTGCGCCAGGGGGCCTTGCACCACGTGCCGGATAATGTGGACCTGGCCGAGGCCGCGTTGACCGAGCCGTTGTGCGTGGCCTATAATGCGCTGGTGGTGAAAAGCCGCATCCGGCCCGGCGATGTGGTCGTCGTACTCGGCCCTGGCCCGATCGGGCTGATGGCGACCCAGGTGGCCCGCGTGGCCGGGGCCTCCACGATCATCCTGGCCGGGCTGCAGCGCGACTCGGCCCGGATGCGCATCGGCCAGGAGGTCGGCGCGACCCATCTGGTAGACCTGACGACGGACGACCTGCCCACGTTGGTGGCCGACCTGAGCGGCGGGCGCGGAGCCGATCTGGTGGTGGACGCCGCCGGGCCAAGCGCGACGGTAAAGCTGGCGATGGAGATCGTGCGCCGCAACGGGCAGATCACCAAGATCGCCTGGGGGCCAAAACCGCTGGACCTCAGCCTGGATCCGCTGCTGGCAAAAGCCGTGACCTTGCAGGGGGTGTTCAGCCACACCTGGGACACCTGGGAGCGGGTGCTGCGCCTGGAATCGACTGGGCAGGTCAACCTCCGCGCCCTGATCAGCCACCGGGTGCCCCTGGCCGACTGGAAGGTCGCCTTTGACGCGCTGGAAAGCGGCGAAGCGGTCAAGGCGTTGATCTGCCCCAACGGAGTCGAAAGCTGATGCAGCCGATTGTCCAACTTTCCCTCGACCTGACCTCGCTGGAAGAAGCCTTGCATGTGGCCGAGATCGGGGTGCGCGCCGGAGTCGATTGGCTGGAAGCGGGCACCCCGCTGATCCTGGCCGAGGGGCTGCGCGCGGTGCAGGGTTTGCGCGCCCGCTTCCCCACCGTGCCCATCGTGGCCGACCTCAAAACGATGGACGGCGGCTACCTGGAAGCCGAGATGATGGCGAAGGCCGGGGCCAATCTGGTCGTGGTCATGGGCGTGGCCCACCCCGCGACGATCCGGGCCGTGGTCCGCGCCGCCCGCGATTACGGCATTCAGGTCATGGGCGACATCATGGCCGCGCCGGACAAAATCGCCTGCGCCCAGATGCTGGAAGCGAACGGCGTGGACTACATCATCGTCCACACCGGCTTTGACGAGCGGCACGAAGAAACCGGCCTCAGCCCGCTGGACGATCTCGCCGCCATCGTCGCCGCCGTCCACATCCCGGTCCAGGCAGTCGGCGGCCTGACCGTGGAACAGATGATGCGCCTGCCAGAACTGGGTGCCCCCCTCGTCGTGGTCGGTGCCCCGCTGGCGATCTCCGACCGGGCCTTTGTCGCCGGGCACCCCGACGAGCAGCTAGAAGCCATTTTGCGGCAGGTTGTCGCCGTCGTGCATGGCGGGATGGGTGACGAGTAGGCAGTGGGCAGTGGG
>JBBSAN010000994.1:0-2569 GCA_038252265.1 Chloroflexia bacterium | reverse complement strand
CACAAGTCCACAGCCAGGGACTAACCGTTGGGAAACCGCGTTCCGCAAGGAGCGTTGGAGAGGCTTGAGCGGTATGATGCGAAAGTATCCCGTACCGTTCTGAGGGGAGGCGGCGGTGGCAACATCGCCCCCTTACCCGACCTGGGGAGCAGTAATGCTCCCCGGCTACCCGACAGCAGAGCGTAGTGCGATCATCGTGGTGTAAAAAGCAGGATTGGGCGAACAGACGCGAGAGTGCCGGGGTGCGGTGAGGGGTACGGGGCAGGTCAGCACGCTTGATCGGAGTGCCGTCCTGCGTGCTGACTGGCGGAAAAGCGGAGGGATCGCGGTTAGCAACCGCCACCCAGGGGATGCTGGAGCGGCCAGTGGGGGTCGGCCACCCCCAGTTGCGCCAGCAGCCAGGTCAGGATCAGCAGCCCGGTAACCACCAGGATGCTGACCAGGACCGGGCGCAAGGGCAAGCGCTGCGGCAGTGGCTGGCCCAGGAGATGGGCCGTCCGCACTTCCAACGCCTCGCCCGCCCCCGCCGTCCCCGGCAGGGGCGGCTCCTGGAGATCGAGCAGCACCACCAGCGCCTCGGCCAGGGGTCCGGTGCTGCCCTGTCGGCTACAGGCATAGTGGTCGGCGTCCACCTCTTTCGCTACCAGATATTGCCGGTAGAGCAGGCCGACGAGGGGCAGGAAGAACAGCCCCGCCGCCCAGGCCCGGCCCAGCGCCACCTTGACCGGATCGCGCCGCAGCAGATGATATCGTTCGTGCCACAATAGCGCCTGGAGCGCGTCATCGGGGAGCGCCGCCAGCAGCCCGGTGCTCAGGCAGATGCGCGGGCGCAGCAGCCCATAGCAAAAAGCGACGGGCACCGCACTGGCAACCAGATCCACCTGCGCGGTCAGGTCGAGGGATTCCAGCATGGCCGACAAGGCGGGATCGAGCGGCTGGGACAGCGTTAGCAGACGCTGGATGGTCTGCTGAGTGCGCCGTCGCTGGTCCAGCAAATTCCAAAGGCCCCGCCCGCCGCCCACCAGGAGCAGGCCGAGGATCAGATAGCTGGCGGTATGGGCGGCCCAATCGGCCTGGGCGGGGAGGAACAGGCAGAACGGGTTGAAGTTATGGGCGTCGGCTTCCTGGGGCGGGCGGGCCAGCACCGGAATCAGCAGGGCGCCCAGCAGGCCGCTGAGGCTGAGCAGGCCCACCAGCGCGGTCAGGCGGAGCCAGGCGCTAGCCCGCATCGGCGGCTCCATCCGGCAAACGCTCCCGCGCGGCACGTTCCTTCAGGCGGCGGCGGATGCGCGCCCGTTGCTCGGGCGTCACCGCGTCCAGGGCGCGGGCGAACTCGGCCAGGGCCAGGTCTCCAAAATCGGTCACCAAGGCCCGCACCACCCGTTCGCTGGCCTGCTGGATGAATGTCTCCCGCGTTTGGACCACTTCATAGAGATGCGTGCGCTTGTCCAGCGGGATCCGCCGGAGCAGCCCTTTCTCGGCCAGGTTGATCATCACCGTCATGATCGTGGTGTAGGCCACGGCCCGCTCCGCCTGTAAGACGGTCGTCACCTCGCGCACGGTGGCCGATTGCCGCGCCCACATGACCGCCATGATGGCCGCTTCCAGGGGTCCAAGCAGTTTATTTAGACCGTCGTCCATTGGTTGTTCCACCCGCTGATAAAGCGAACGGGGCATAAGTTAATCTCCTATCCGGGGTCGGGCCACAGCCGTGAGGCCCTGCTCAATTATAGAGAGGATGCCCCTACTCGTCAATCCAACCATAAAGGTGACAGAGGCGTGGGATTGCAAATCTACGAAGGTTGGATTATACTTACGATCAACACAGATCTGGCCTGACCGTATATTTCGAACGCGCGCGTCCACAGTCTAGAGCAAACCCTCGGGCACCCTCCCGATTTCCCCATCAGGTTGCGGTGGCTAGGCGGGAAGGTTTGCTGAGATCTACGAAGGAATGTTAACCAAGAGGGCAGGACCGGACGGTTCTGGAAGGAGGTAGCGCATGACCCAGCCCGTACCCACCCCTGAGCAGACCGTGTTGTTGCACCTGGAGGGGCTGCATTGCCCCGGCTGCGCCGAGGCTGTCGAACGCGCCTTGCGGGCGCAGCCGGGCGTCACGGCGGTCCAGCTGGATTGGGCGGCTAACCGTGTCCATATCGGCTACCGCCCGGATCAGACGAGCCCGGCCACGCTGGAGGCCGTGATTACCACCACCGGTTGCGCCTGCACGCCCGCCGACGAGGCCGGATCAACCGCAGCCGCCTCGCCGGGCCGCCAGTTGGAACACCTGGCGCACGCCGTCGCCATGCAACCGATCACGATGGGGACCAAGCATGACCGGATGCAGTACGAACACCAGGCCACAGCAGGCGCGGCCCATCACCCCCATCCCCCGCCCCTCCCCTCCCCCGCGCCCGCGCACCCGGCGACGGATCAAGGCGGGCCGACGGCACCGGCTCCGGTGGGTTCCGCGCCTGACACTATGGCTAATGACCACGCCGGCCAACCCGGGATGGAACACGCCGCGACCGGCCCGAGGGGTCACGCGGCGCAGGGGGGCGGCGCGCCT
>JBBSAN010000993.1:0-2571 GCA_038252265.1 Chloroflexia bacterium | reverse complement strand
GTCCAGGTCTACCCCGGCCACGGCCTCGACCACTTCGGTCCCCATCTTATAGCGCCGCACCAGCCCCACCAGCCGGATCACGTCCAGCGCCGGGGCCGGGCCGGAACAGGCCGGTCCCAGGACGACCGGCTCGGTCGGGGTCGGATCGGTGATTACTGCGGTAGACGATACGTTGTTCTCTGGCATACCATGAACTGCTTTCTCTGCTCGATCGCGCGCAGCAGGCACACTGCCGCACAATCGCTCTAGGTTTTGCTTGGCTTCATCGGGGCCTGGTCATGGTGACGCACCAGTACCCGGTCAATACGCAGGCCGTCCATGTCCACAACCTCCAGCACATGTTTGCCCACCGTGACCGAATCGCCCACGGTGGGCACCCGGCCCAGCCGGGCCAGCACCATTCCGGCCAGCGTGCTGTAGTCGCCGCGTTCCCCCGGTGGAATTTCGGGCAGGCCCAGCCGCTCGCGCACCGTATCATACGGCTCCAGGCCGTCCACCAGCCAGCTACCATCCTCGCGCTGCACAAAGGGGTGGTCAACGCTGACCGCGTCCTCGTTCGGCATCTCGCCGACCAATTCTTCCAGCACATCGGTCAGGGTCAGCAGCCCGGCCACCTGGCCGTATTCGTCCAGCACCAGCCCCAGGTGGGTGCCCTTCTGCCGGAAGACGGTCAGTACCTCGTCAATCGGCTGGTGCTCGAAGACAAAGACCGGCTCGCGCAGCAACTGGCGTAGCTCGGTTTCGTCCCGCCCGGCCAGCGCCCGCAACAGGTCTTTCGCATAGAGGATGCCGACAATGTTGTCCAGTGACTCATCCTGCACCGGCAGGCGCGAATACCCCGCCGTCAGGAACGTCTCGGCGATCTCGGGCAGGGGCATGTCCACATCCACCACCGTGATCTCGGTGCGGGGGGTCATCACCAGCCGCACCGGGCGATCGGTAAAGCGGAACACCCGGTTGATCAATTGCGCCTCGCCCGCTTCCACCGTCCCGCGGGCGGTCCCTTCGCGCACCATGTAGACAATATCTTCCTCGGTCACCGGCTGGTCGCCGCTGCGGTGCTGGCCGATCAGCCGCAGCACGAGGTTGGCCGCCCCGGTGAGCACCGCCACCGCCGGACGGATGACCATTGCCATCCCGGTCATGAACGGCGCGCTGAACGTGGCGATGCGCTCGGCATGGAGCAGCGCCAGCCGCTTCGGCACCAGTTCGCCCAACAGCATGGTCAGAAAGGCGATGGGCACGACCACCATCACCAGCGCCAGCACCTTGCGCAGGTCTTCATGGGGAGCCAGGTCGGGGAACATCGTCAGCCATTGGCTTAGCTGCTCCCCCAACTGATCGCCGCCGAACGCCGCCGTGAAGGTGCCGATCAGTTCGATGCCCACCCCCGCTGTCGCCAGGAACAATTCCGGCTTTTCGCCCAGGCGCAACGCCTGTAACGCCCCCCGCTTCCCTCGTTTGGCCTGCTGCTCCAGGCGACCCGGTCGGGCAGAGACAATCGCCAGTTCCGCCGCCGCAAAAAACCCGTTCGCCAGGATTAAGATCACAATAACAATAACTTCGATGCCGAACATAATCGATCTGCCCTCTCACCCGTCTACACTTATAAGGCACCCCCCATATAGGGTCCCCTCACATGTACACTATGCGGCCCGGTCTGTCAACCCCGCACGAGGCACGGCGTTCACCACGAAGGACACGAAGATCACGAAGAGGCTGCCTCAGCGCAGCGTGCCTTCGTGGTGAATTATTCGGCAAGGTGGGTTGATCAGCCAGGTGTGGGCAGTCCGTCAATGCTGCGGCGATTTTTCTCTTCCCGGTAGGCGACCAGGCCGTCGGTCCCTTTGGCCTCGGCCCACTCGATCAGGTTGTCGCGCTGGCCCTGGTAGTCCATCAGCGGCACGGCCATCCCGCACGAGGTTTGCACCCGTTCGATCTCGGCGACGATGATCTGGCGGGTGCCCGGCATGATGGTGAAGGGTTCGCTCACCGCCGCCCATTCTGGCGCATCGGGCAGGATCACCTGCCCCCGGCCATAGAGCCGCAGGATGCGCGGTGCCCCCGCGAACGCGCAGAACATGAAGGTGATCCGCCCGTTTTCGAGCAGGTGCGCGGCGGTCTCGTTGCCGCTGCCGGTCAGGTCCAGATAGCCCACCCGGTGCGGGCCGTAGAGGTGGAAGGCGTCGCGCCCTTTGGGCGACAGGTTGACATGGCCCGCCCCGTCCAGGGGGGCGGTCGCCACAAAGAAGAGCGGCTGCCGCTCGATAAATCGTTGCAATTCCGGGGTGATCGCCTCGTATACTTTCGCCACGATCGTTCTCCTCCTGTTCGGGCATTCGCAGTTGGCGGCCTGCGCGAACGGCGGCGTTGCCGGGCGCTCTCTTAATATATAGAAGATCGCGGCGGGGGGTGCAAGGGGCAGGGGAGGGGACAAGCAAGGCTTATTATGCTCTACGGTAGGGGCCGACCCGTGTGTCGGCCCTGGTGGGGTGTCCGACCCGGTGCCGCCCGACCGCGGGGTGAACCGGGATAACGCGGACCCCCGACCTGGGCCGACACACGGGTCGG
>JBBSAN010000992.1:0-2573 GCA_038252265.1 Chloroflexia bacterium | reverse complement strand
CGCAGGGTGTAGTTGCCCGTTGGCGCGTCGGCGGGCAGGACGAACTGGCCGTTAAAGGTGCCCACCTGGGACAGCGTGGCCGTCCCGGTATAGACCTGGGTTTCCCCCTGCGGGCTGTAGGTGTTGGCGAGGAGGCTGACCGTCGCCCCGGCCTGGGGCAGGCTGTAGCGCGCGTCGTCGTCCAGGCGCAAGATGCCGCGGAAGTAGACCGTCTGCGCCGGGCGGTAGATCGGGCGGTCGGTGTAGAGGGCCGACCGGCTGGCCTGCGTGTTATCGCCCGCGCTGACCCCGCTGAAGTTGTAGGGGTTGATGTTGTTGCTCCAGCCCACGGTGAGGAAGGCCAGATCGCCCTGCTGCTCACCCCAGACGGCCACGGTGGTCGCGTTCTCTGCCGGGTCCAGCTTCAGCCGCCAGACGCCGTCGGCCCCGCTGCGCCCGCGCTGCACCACCGCCTGCTGGCCCTGCCGCCATTGCTCCACACGCAGGGGGTAATTCGCAACCGGCTTGCCGCTGCCCAGGTCCGCCGCCCAGACCAGCAAATCGCGGCCCTCGTTCTTGCTGACCAGCCCGACCCGCCCGACAAAGAGCATCGTCGTCCCTTCCAGCAGGTTGCTGTTGTAGGCCGAGGGCGCGGTGACGCGCAGGTAATAGATCCCGGCGGGCAGCCGGTCGGTGGCCCCGTTCAGGGCCAGGGTCGGATAGGCGGTCTGGGTGGCATCCTGCCCCGGCGGCACGCTGATCGCCCACTCGCGCTGCAACTGGCCGGGATAGACCGGGTTCGCGCTGTAGGCGGGCGGGTTTTGCAACAGGTCGCGCAGTTGATTCTCGCTCAGCGCATAGAGGTGGAGCGTCACTTTGTCCAGGTTGGCCGTTTCCAGGCGCACCCGCGTCGGGCCGCCACTGTAGATCGGCTGGAAGCTGCCGCCTTTGATGCTCAGGCTGGGGGGCAACGGCCCGATCTGCACTTGCCACTGGTAGGCCGCGACCGGGAAGCCCCACTTGTCCTTCAGCCCCGCCTTCAGCTCGAACTTGTAGAGCGTGTTGGCGACCAGCTTGATCTCGCTGGTGTAGACGCTGCTCCCACTGGCCGCTAGCTGCCCCTTGTAGCCTTCCGGCGTGGGGTTGATCGTCAGGTATTGGGCTACGTTCTGGTCGGGAGCCAGCGGGTTGTTGAAGGAGAAGCCGAAGTTGTTGCTCGGCTGGGCTGGTTGACCGGCATCACTGCTGGGATAGGTGTTTTCGACATGGGTCGTGCTGGTCGTGCTGAACTGCCAGAGATTGGCCGGGCCGGACAGGTCTGCCGCGTTGCCGGTGGCGGGCTTCACCTGCCCCATCACCACGCCATAGGTCTTGTCGAATTCGAGCAGGCTGGCCGGGGTGAAGGTCATCACCGTGCTGTCGGCGGACCACTCGTAGCGGCCCTGGAGCGCCGCGCTGCGGTCGCTGACATGCGGGGTGAAGGACTGCTGCACCGAGCTATGGTCCATCGCCATGTTGAAGCGGACCACCAGGGCTGCGTCCAGCGGCACCTGGCTCGCGCCGTTGCCGGGGCTGACGCTCAGGATGGCCGGTTTGATCGTCGTAAAGCGGAATGAGGTGCCCTGCGTCAGCGGCACGCCGCTATCGTCAGGCCAGCCCGCTTTCACTTCGACGGTATAATCGCTGGCCGGGAGGAAGCCGCTTTCGGCGCGGAAACCGACCGCGCCCGTGCCCAGCCAGACCCACCGCCCCGCCACTGCCGGGCTGATCGTGATCCACTGGCCCGCGTCAGGCTGGTTGTCCAGCGCGGTCAGAGGGATCATCGGGCGGTTGAAGCTGATCGTGACCACGGTATCGGTCGGCACTTCGCTGGCTCCGGTGCTGGGCAGGGTGCGCAGGATGGCCGGGGGCGGGGCCGTCGTGAACTGGGCCGACAGGGGCGCGGCCAGGGTCTTGCCGCCACTGGTCTTCGCCTCGCTGCCTACCGTGATCGTGTAGGGAGTGCTGGGGGCCAGAGCGGTGTTGGGGGTAAACAGGAGCGTGTTCTGCATCCACTGGAACCCGCCCGCCACAGCCGGGGCCACGGCGAAGGCGGCCTGCGCCGACGCCTGGTCCATCGCCTCAGAGAACGTCACCGCAATCGGCGCGTTCCCCGCCACTTCGCCAGGGCGCATCCCCACGCCCGCCGTGATGCCGAGCACATGTGGCCCGGTGATCGCCTGTCCCGCTTCGGGGGTGAACGTCGCCGCGCCCACCACAGCGGTCGGCGGCACGTCCGTCACCAGCGTCGCCGTGGGGGGGACGGGCGTCGGCGGATGCGCGATCGGCGTGGGGGTCGCGCCCGGTTTAAACGGCGACAGGGGGCTGACCCCCCAGACGATCAACCCCAATAGCACCACAACTAGCGCCGATCCGGCCCACAGCAGCGGTGTGCGCGAGCGGGTGGGCGGCGTGGACGGTGTCTTACTTGTCGGATCAGCCATGATCGAACCTCCCCAGTGTGCTAACGGAGCAGCGGCGCGCCCAACTAGCCTGCGCCTGCCCCGCATGTTGCGGCATAGTATCTGCTAAATAGCCTCAGACAGGGCGAGGGT
>JBBSAN010000991.1:0-2573 GCA_038252265.1 Chloroflexia bacterium | reverse complement strand
CTTGTTGCCCTTGCCCGCCCGGACGGTGAGGCTGGCTGCTTCTGGGTCATAATCTTCCACCCCCAGGGCGACCACCTCACTGCGGCGGCGGCCGCCGCCGTACAAGACGGCTAGCAGCGCGACATCGCGCACTCCCGCTGGCGTCGGATCGGCGGCATAGACCTGGAAGAGGGCGCGTAGATCGCCCGGCGTCAAGGCGCCGCCCCAGCGCCCCGCCCCAACGAGCCCAGCGCAGTGCTTCTAGTCACTCGTTCCGGTCATGGTCAGGAGGATGCCGGCTGCGGGCCGAGTGTGGCGTCCATCGCCCGGCGGAGCTGCGTCGCAGCGGCGGCGACCTCGTCCGCCGCAGGAGGCGCTGCAGCTTGCTGGCGCGTCAAGGCCAGTGCCAGATTCGTCAACTCCCGCGTGTAGGCCGGATAGCGGGCCACCCAGGTGTCCAACGTCTCCCCCTGTTCCCAGGCATTGTAGAATGCCTCCAGGATCGCGTCCCGGGCCGCGGGATCGTCTGGTGCCGTGCGCTCGCTATTCATGGTTCCTCGACTCCTCTCCCTGCGGGCAAGCCGCCAGCGCCGGTCGCCTCACGCGCGGCCGCGCGTCTATATAGACCATCCCGCGGGCTCCCCTCCTGCGGATCAGGCCGCGTCGGAGGCGCGCCGGTCCTGCTCCCGGAGCCACTGCGGCGGGGCCAGGCCCGCCGCGACCACCTGGCGTTTGGCGCGCTGGCGGTAATTCCGCACCGAGCGATCGGTGACCCCCAGGACCCGGGCGATGGTCACGGCCTCGGGATCATAGCTGGTCACCGGCACCCCCTGCGCCAACAGGTAGGCCACGGTGCGCTCCTGCGGGCCTAGCACCGCCCAGATCTCCTGCGCGCCCACCCCGGCGTCGGGCGGGGGCGTCGAGGCGACGATCTGGTCCTCTTCCGACCAGGCATCCTCCCCTGGCGCGCTCCGGGCAAACTGCCGCTCCCCCTGCAGAGGCCGGCGCATCTGCGTGGCCAGCGTCGCCCCAACACGATTCAGCACACAGGGCAAATTATAGCATAAAAACTCCTGGCCCGGCCGCAGGTCGGTCAACTCCTGCCAGAGCTGCACGGCCAATGCCTGGGTCAGTTCTTCCCGCTGCTCGGGCTGGGTCGGAAATTGCGTGCGGGCGATCGCCGCCAGGCGGGGGCTGACCAGGGTCGTCAGGCGATCCCCAAGCTGCTGCGCCGGGCCGAGCGCCCCCTGCCGCAGCAACCCCCGGATCGCCGTGACCACCGTCTCCGGCTGCTGGGCGGCCAGCGCCTGGGCGACAACGGCGGGATCGTCCACGGCCGGCAGCGCTTCGACCTCCGCCTGGACCTCCTGATTACGGTAGGTATACGCGCGGGGCGGCACAACCGGCTCCCGCGCCGCCCCGCGCTGCGCCCCCTTCGGGCAGGTGGGATGGCCGGGGCCGACCCCGAACTGGCCGCAGTCCGCACAGCGGGCCAGCGCCCCCTGCCCCGCCAATGCACTCAGCCGGTCGTACAGCCGGGCATACCCGCGCTGGGCATCCCGCCGGGGCAGCCCCTCCGCGCTGTGGGTTGGCGGGCGCAGCGGCGGGTCGCAGCGGCCAAACTGGGCAAAGAGCAGCCGCGTTTTCGCTTCGTTATCCGCCGCTTCCAGCGAATCCGCCGGCTCACCCCGTTCCCCCTGAAATACCCGCTCCAGCGCGGTCGCGGCGGCCTGGCCTGCCGGGCCGCTGCCGCAGACCGCCGTCAGGTAGCGGCCGCGATTCTCTTCGCATGACATCGGCGTGTTCCTCGTTCTTGTGCGCGGACTGGTCCCCGGGTGGCGCCGGGCGATCCCGCGTCCTAGCGGATGCCCGGCACCCGGCGGATCAGTAGACTCCCGAGGATCAACAAGCTGGCCGCCACGCCGAACAACAGCGCGTACCGATTAAAAGGGGTCCACCCCCACGCGGCCGTGCTCGCCAGCAGCGCCCCGCCAACCGCCCCCGCCAGCGCCTGGGGACCGGCGAGCGCCAGATGCCACCCCCCCAAAATGCGGCCAGCGCGCGCCGGATCGGGCAGCCCAGCGGTCGCCAGCACCCAATCGGCCGCCTGATAGGCCCTATAGCCCAGCCCCAGGAGGACCGCCAGGACCAGCAAGGTGTTGAGCATCGGCGGCTGAAGAGGCCTGGGCAGGGCCACCTGGCCCCCCCACACGAACGCACCGAGCACGGCGGCCATCACCACGCCCCCCAATAACCAGGCCAGGGCGGTGCCTTTCGCCGCGTCCACAGCGGCCGGGGGTGCGCCGCTCCGCCGCCGCAGATCCTCCACCTGGCGCGGCAAGACCAGGCTGATCAGCGCCCCACTCACCGCATTGATCCCCAACCAGGGGAGGTTCACCGCGCCGGGCCGCGCCAGCGAAAGGGATCGCGGCCCGGCGTCCTCGTCCAGCCGGGCCGGGCCCGGTGCCGCCAACAGATCATCGATCATCTGCGTCTCCTTCCGATTGGGCCGCCCGGTCGAGGGTTCCCCACCACTCCGCCGCGCCGCCCATAATCATGCTCAGCCGCCGCAGCCGGGCGGTTAAGTCCGCTGT
>JBBSAN010000990.1:0-2589 GCA_038252265.1 Chloroflexia bacterium | reverse complement strand
TGTACGGAACATCGCAGTCTCCGATTGGACCGGCAGCGGCGGACCCCAGCGATGGCGGCGGGGATCACCGATCATTGTTGGACGCTGTTGGACGCTGCCGGAACTGCTTGGGCACAAGGTACCGCTGGCCCGTTGGCAACCGCCCAAACAGCGCGGGCGGCGGTCGAAAGAGGTGCAGGCGCTGATTGCGCGGTGGGCCGCATGACCACGGTTCCGCGCACAGCTACCCAACTTTTTTAGGGTGCGCTATTAAGCCAGAACCTGCTGCATAAAACCCCTATCTCCTCGTTCACCCGAACTCCCCCCAGATTGGTCGCCGCCAGGGTTATCGATCCCCCCGCTCCAACGTTATTATAAGTGAGGGCAGGATCGGCCTCAGCAACTTGTGCCTTCTTTGTTACTAAGGGGCAGACCCACTTGACTATAAACAAGGCTTACGCTACAATAACTTCGCACGTTGGCAGCATCGCAGGTGCGCCTATGCCCTTATTGCCCAAGGAGCTTCCTCTTGATTAAACCTCGCGCCCTCCTCTTTCTTGGCTGCCTGCTGGTGTTGCCGGTTGTAGTCATCCTGGCGGCTACCCGCTCGGCCCGCCCGGTGCTGGCGGCACCGTCCACCTCGATCGTCGTCAACGAAGTATTTAATTCCAACAGCGGTGCTGTCCCCGCCGCGAACGAATTCTTCGAAATTTATAATATCAGCAACGCCGCGATTGACCTGAGTAATTACGCCGTCTATAACAAGAACGGCAAAGACCTGTTTTCCCAGATTCCGCCGCAATATGGGTTTAATTCGATTGTGGGGCCGGGCGAGTTTCGCGTGGTGCCTGCTAGCATCCTCCCCGGTGGGGACATCGGCGTCGGCACGATCGTGTCCGGGGTCAACGTCGGGCTGGACAACACCGCCGATTATGTCGGCCTGGCGCTGTCCGGAGCCACCGATAGCGCGATTGACGCCGTCAATTGGGGGACGCTCAACCCGAACTGGATCGGCTACAGTATCTTTGTTAACGAGTTCATCGGGGGGGGCGTGACCCCGCCGCCGCAAGAGGGCAAGCCGCTGAATCGCTTCCCCGATGGCCGGGATACCAACACCGCCAGCGACTGGTATCTGCTGACTGCCAGTCCGGGCCGGGGTGGGTGTGATGATCCCTACGAAGATGACGACACGCTTGCCAACGCCAAAACGCTGCCGGTGAATACCAACCAGATGCACCGCATCTGTGATCCTAGCGATGTAGACTGGTTGCGGATCACCTTGAGCGGCAACGTCACTTATACGATCCAGACCGTGCCGGTCAACGTGATCAACAACAATGTGCAAGTCCAGGTCCAACTGTACGATGGCAACCAGAACCCGCTTGCCACGGGCAGTCCCTCGGCCCCTGGAGGCCGTGACAGCGTCATCACCGGGTTCCGCCCCACAGCGACCGGCGATTATTATGCGCAGGTGGTCGGCCTGAACGGCAGCGGCGGCGAGGGCAACGCCGGGCTGTACGTCATTTCCGCCATTTCGACGGGCAGCACGACCCCCACGCCCACGCCCGGCAGCGTCACCCCGACCCCCGTAACCGGTTGCGTGGATGTCTATGAGCCGGATAATTCGCTGGCGCAGGCGCGCGGCATCGCCCTCAACAGCGAACAGCAGCATATCATCTGCCCGGCAACGGATCAGGATTGGGTGGTGGCCGCGGTCAGCACCAACAAGGTCTATCACTGGTATACGAAAGACCTGGCCGCCGCGCTCGACACCGAAATCTATCTTTTCGCCGCCGATGGGGGGCGATTGGCCTACAACGATGATGCGCCGGGGCGCGGGTTGGGATCCCAGATCGACTACACCTTCAGTAGCGCCACAACAGTCTATGTCATGGTGCGGGACAAGACGCGCGGCGGCGGCAACGGCTATTCCTATACCTACGGCTTCACCGCCGATCCCGGCCCGCTAACCGGCACGCCCACCGTCAGCCCCACGATCACCCCGACGCCGTTCCCGACCCAGCCCGCCTGCCTGGACGCTTATGAGCCGGATGGGGCCTACACCGATGCCAAGCTGCTGCTGATCAATGACGCGCCGCAGCACCGCTCGTTCTGCCCGGCAGGCGATGCCGACTGGCTCAAGTTCTTCGCGGCGCGCGGCAAAGCCTACACAATCAAGACGCTCAACCCGGCCACCGGCCCCGCCGCCGGGGTGGATACCTACCTCTATCTGTTCAACAGCGATGGGCAGACCCTCGTTGACCAGAACGATGACGGGGGCGGCGACGGGGTGAATAGTAGCATCGTCTTCTTCCCGCAACGTGATGATTTTTATTACGTGCAGATCAAGAACAAGGGCGATATTGGTAGTGGCTCCCAGCTCTACGACATTCAGATCACCGTGCAGACGGGCGTGCCGCCCCAGGCGGGCACCCCGACGCCGATTATCGCCCCTATCGTGACGACCCTCCCGGCGACGCCTGTGCCGCCTACCCCGATCCCCCCGACGCTCCCACCGGGGGCCACCGCCGCCCCGCCGACTGCCGCCCCCCCGACCGAAGTGCCGCCGACGGAGGTGCCGCCGACGGAGGCCCCACCCGCCGCCGGTCC
>JBBSAN010000989.1:0-2590 GCA_038252265.1 Chloroflexia bacterium | reverse complement strand
TCGCACCGACCAAGACGACGATCCACGGGTTGCTCGGCGTGACGGTGATCTCGACCTGAGTCCACTCGGTGGCGGTGACCGGGCGGCTGACTGTCTCGCTGCCGGCCAGACGGTCGAAGCCACACACCGACAGTCGGGCTGGCGCATGTCCGGTGGTGCGGATCTGGCCGCGGATGGTCACCGGCTGGCCAGGTACGATGCCATCATCGACCACCTGCATGACGGCGATGTCCCATTTCCAACTACCTTGATCGATGCGCAACGCGGATGCACCCTCTGCAGCCTGGTCGGTGGCCTGCCAGGTGAACTGCTTCTCCATCCACCCGGGCACATCGATATTGCGATCGGGGACCCAACCGGAACGCACGTCATTGGGTTCCTCGAAGCCGCCATTACGGAATCTAGTGGGCTTGCTCATCACCTTGGCGAGAAAATCCCAAGCCGGCTGCAGCCGTTCCCCTCCAACCCGCATCAGGGCCCAGTCAGGGGAATGGTCCTCGTCGTGGGTGAAGAGGATACCGTACTGGTAGCCCATGCGGTGCAGCTTGGCGCGATGCAGGGCCAGATAGTCGGTCTGCCACTGGCGGCCCTCGGTCCCCTTGGCCCAGCCCGTTGTCACGCCGGATTCGCTGCAGGCGACGGCATGTCGCACGCCGGCCTCGGCGAGAAACTCCCACGGTTTGTTTACGCCATGATCGAGGACCTGGGCGCCATAGACGTGCGTGCCTATGACATCACACACGCTGGCTAGGCCATGATCGACGATCATGGTGCGGAGATAGCCGCTATGCGGAGCGCTGACCGGTCCGGACTCGACGATGATGGCGGGATTCGTTTCGCGGGCGGCCTCGAACATCGCCCGGCAGAGCAGCACGGCAATGTCCGGCCGACCTGGCAAACCCGTACTGGCATCCTTGAGATCAGGCTCGTTGCCGCAGATGTAATGCCGCACGCGCTCGGCACCGGGACTGCTGAAGTGGCGCATGATGATCAGGCAGCGTTGCTTGTATCGCTCCATCCAGTCCGCCATCTCCGGCCCATCGATGGCGAGCTTGGCGATCTTGGCGATGTCGGAACCCCGCACATCCAGTTGCTCACCCCGGTAATTGATCACCCAGTGCGGTTCGAGGCGGGCTGTGATCAGTTCAGCGATGTGTGCATCGTACTGGCTTGGGTCGCCCTTGTTGCCGCCACAGCGGGCGATGCCGATGCCGACGGCTGTGAAGTCGCTGGCGATACTGCGGATCTCACCGATGTCGCCCAGGCCACCGGCGTAGCCGATGTTCATGCCTAGCCAGGGGGCCGGTTTGGCTGGCGACGATGTCGTGGTCGTGCCGCCAGTGCAGGAGAACCAACGACTCAGACGGATGCCAGTCGGCGCGGTGCAGTCGAGCCGATACCAGCCGTTGGGGAGCCGGGAGGCGACAGTGATGGTGGCTATGTTTTCGCCGCGGGAGGGCACGGTCACGACGAAGTGATCGGAACTGCGCTTCCTGCCTGCTGCATCGGTGACGGTCCAGGCGATATCGTCGCTCTGTGGCTGGGAGGTACGATTGCGTGTGGATAACACCCAGCGGACCGGCAGTTCGCTGGCGAACACCGCATCAGCACGGTCAGGGCGTGCGTCCAGAGCCAGGGGTGGCAAAATGGTGCCGTTATCGACTGGTTTACCGTTGCTGAAATGCTCAGGTGGCAGGTACAGCCCGTCCCAGCGATCATCCATCAGAACAAGAACATCGTGCCCGCCAGTACCGCCCGGATCGCCGGAGAGGCGCAGTTCATAGTCTCCGGCGGCGAGCGGTCCCAGTTCCAACCGGCTCCAGGCGAAGGAACTCCATCCGCCAGTGTTCGGCTGCGGCAGGCGCCCGGCAGCCACCTCGGCGCCGTCGAGGCGACGCACCGATAGGCGGGCGGCGCCATCCCCCGCTTGGTTGTAGCGCAGGAATACCACCGCCCGGGTCATCGCCTGCGGAACCTTGGCCTGCAGCACGGTAGTGCTGTCGGCGGTGATCCAGCCGACGATGCGCCCGCCGGAGGCTTGCCGGAACACCTGCATCCGGACATGTCCGCTGCCGGATTCGCATTCCAGCCAGATGCCTGGCAAGGTGGCGGGAGTGTCTCCTGCCAGGAGGTAGGCGGCAGTCAGCACGGCAATCAAGGCGCGCAGCATGGATGACCTCATCAGTTGTCTGCAGTCTCACTGAGGGGCAGGGGCAGGGAACTGTCCAGACCAGCGCAGATCAGGCCTAGACCACAGCATATCGTCTGAGCCCTAACCGATGTCAGCATTTGAGGATGTAGCTGTGACGTGCTATAACCATGAGATCTGTGCACGTGAATCAACCAGACCACGATGACGTCCGCGCGGGAAACTCAGGACCGGGAAACTCAGGACAGGCACGTAAGTTTCGTTGTGGTTTAACGACTTACAGCCCCTCCCAACGGACGACGCACGACGCACAACACGGGATACGTGCAATGCCTTATCTAAGCCGGTGCCTGTCCTTGATTGCCGTGTCCTTGATTGCCGCGACGACCAGTCGCCGGCCGAGCCAAGCACCGCCTAGCGACCACGCCGCCCCTCGATCAG
>JBBSAN010000988.1:0-2595 GCA_038252265.1 Chloroflexia bacterium | reverse complement strand
TCGGTCGGCTTCACCGACCACCCCAGTTTCAGCCGCCTGTTTCACCGCGAAATGGGCAGGACGCCCCACACTTTTCGGCGTGAGCAGCAGCATAAAGCCTGACCCTCCCCTCTCGCAGCACCCGGCCCCTTGTCGCGGCTCGCACTAGCGCGCCGTCTGCGGGACCGCGCATCGTGATCGGGCTAGAGCGGGCCGACGCGATCCGGGGCCGCCCCCCTGCCCCCCCTGCCCCCCCTGCCCGCCGCCACACGGAAATCAACAACAAAGGGCACGTTTTTCGTCAAGCCTCTGGCCGGGGGCCGTCGTATACTTGGATTATCAGCCAACAAAGTACCCAACAGGTTGGTAGCGAGAAGCACGCACCCCAGGTTCGTACGATATCGTGGCCCTTTTAGTCAAAGGAAGACTGATATGATCATGAAGAAATGCTGGGCCGTGGCAATGACGCTCATCCTGGTCGCTACGTTGATGGGCGTTCCCCGTGATGCCGCGTATGCGGCCTCTACCGTGACCAACGGTACGTTCGGCACCACCGCCACGCAAACGCCCGCGGGCTGGTCCACATCGGGCACCGTTGCGGCGGACTTTACCGAATCGGGGGGACGAACCGGCTATCGCCTGACGCACTGGAGTGCCAGCGCATACACTGTGTCGACCTATCAAACGCTGACGGGGTTGGCGAATGGCGCGTATACCTTGAGCGTCTGGACCAAAACCGACGGCGGCCAAAATGCGGCCTTCATCGGGTTGACCTGCGGCACCGCCGCCGAACAGCGCACCAATCTCCCGACCTCCACCGACTGGGTGCAGATCTCGGTCTCGGCCACGTCGACGAATGGCTCGTGTACCATCAGCCTGTACTCCAATGCGAACGCTGGCAACTATGCCAGCTTCGACGACGTTACCTTTGTGGCGGGCATCCCAACCAATACGCCGACGGTTTTGCCGACGAGCACCCCAATAGGGTCAGTCGGGGTGATCAACGGCGATTTCGGCACCACGGGCGTCGGGTCTCCGGCGGGCTGGACGACCACGGGGGTAGCGGCGGCAGATTATACCGAGGCAGGAGGACGAACCGGCTATCGTCTCACGCACTATAGCGCCAGCGCGTACACCGTCACTACCGCGCAAACGCTGACCGGGCTGGCGAACGGCGTGTACACCTTGCGCGTCTGGACGCAAAGCGGCGGCGGCCAAAACGCCGCGTATATTTCGTTGACATGCAGCGGAGTCGAACAGCGCACCTATCTGCCGGTGATCACCACCTGGGTGCAGCTAGCGGTTTCGGCACAGGTCACGACTGCCCCGAGTGGATCGTGCACCATCAGCCTCACCTCCGATGCGAACGCGGGCAACTATGCCGGTTTCGATGATGTTACCTTGACGGCGGGCGGCAGCACCCTGCCGGTGCTGGGCGGGGATCTGTCCGGCCTGAAGAAGAACGAGGACTTCGGTGCCCAGTACTTTGATGATCAGGGCAATCCGGCGGACGCGATCCAGGTTCTCAAAACGCATGGGATGAACTACGCCCGCCTGAAAGTTTGGGTGAATCCCGCCGACGGGTATAACAACAAGCCGCGTGTCCTGGAGATGGCCGCCCGCATCAAGGCTCAGGGCCTGAAGTTGTTGATCGACTTCCACTATTCGGACTTCTGGACCGATCCGGGGCAGCAGGCCAAGCCGAACGCCTGGGCGGGCTATAGGCCTCGCCCAACTCCAGCAGGCGGTGTACGATCACACTTACGATGTAATCAGCAGCCTGGTTGCCCAGGGGACCGCGCCGGATATGGTGCAGGTGGGTAATGAGCTGAACAGTGGGATGTTGTGGGAGACCGGCAGGAACTCGACCACCGCCGGTTGGGACAATCTCGCGACGTTTCTGAAGCAGGGCTATAATGCCGTGAAAGCGGCCTCTCCGGCGACACTGGTCATGCTCCACGTGGCAAACGGGGGGGACAACGGGACCTTCCGCTGGTGGTTCGACAACGCGGTGGCTCGTGCGGTCCCGTGGGATGTCACCGGCGTCTCTTATTACTCCTACTGGCATGGGACATTTGCCGCCCTGCAAACCAACCTGAATGACATCGCAGCGCGGTACAACAAACCGGTGATCGTGGTCGAAACCTCGTACCCGTTCACGCTCGATGACAAAGACGGCTGGGAGAATACCATCAATCTGCAATCGGAGCTGGTGTCGGGCTATCCTGCGACCCCCGCCGGGCAGGCCACGATGCTGCGCGATACGATGAGCATCATCCGGGCGGTGCCGAACGGGCTGGGCTGGGGCGTCTTCTACTGGGAGCCAGCCTGGACGGCGGTGGCCGGGAATGGCTGGGATCCGACCGACCCGACCTCCGGCAATGCCTGGGAGAATCAGGCGCTCTTCGATTTCAACGGCAGGCCCCTCCCGGCCATGAGCGAGTTCCAAAACGCTGCCGCCTTCATCGGCGGGCCAGGCATCACCCCGACCAGCGTGCCTTCCAACACGCCCACCCCGGCGGTGACGGTCACACCGACCACGACTTGGACCAGCACGCCCAGCACTACGGCGGTGCCCCCGACAAGTACGCCGACCGCGACCGATCCGCCCACGGC
>JBBSAN010000987.1:0-2600 GCA_038252265.1 Chloroflexia bacterium | reverse complement strand
CGGGGCGGCCTATGCCTTCTACCTGCTCTCGGAGCGCCCCCCCGAAGTAACTTTGCGCCACGAGGTCGGCCTGGGGCCGCTCGGTGGGGCGGACGACGCCCCGAGCTGGCCCTTCGTCAGCATCATCGTGCCTGCCCGCAACGAAGAACGCAACCTGCCGATCCTGTTGCCCAGTCTGCTGGCCCAGACCTATCCCCACGACCGCTACGAAGTGATCGTGGTGGACGACCAGTCCACCGACGCCACGCCAGCGATTCTGGCCGAGGCGGCGGCCCGCGACCCCCGGCTCCATGTGCTGCAAGGCGCGCCCCTGCCGGAAGGCTGGAAGGGCAAGCCCTATGCGATGACTCAGGGCGCGGCGGCGGCTCAGGGCGACTGGCTGCTCTTCACCGATGCCGACACGGTCCATCACCCGGCAGCGCTGGTCTCGGCCATCGCCGATGCCTACGCCAACGGGGCCGACCTCTATACGATCAATCCGCACCTGATCATGGGCGGCACCGCCGAGCGCCTGATCATGCCGATTGCCGCGCTGGGCATCACCGTCACCTATAGCCCGAAAGAGGTTAACGACCCGAACAGCCCCATCGCCATCGCCAACGGCCAGTTTATCCTGGTGCGCCGCGCCGTCTATGATGCCGTGGGCGGGATCGCGGCGGTGCGGTCGGAGATCGCCGAGGATCAGGCGTTCGGCAAACTGGTCAAGCACCAGGGCTACCGGCTCTTTCTCACCATCGGCACGGAGTTGATGCGGGTGCGGATGTACACCAACCTGGCCGAAGTGTGGGAAGGTTGGGGCAAGAACGTGGTCTTGAGTATGCGCAGCGAGCCGCTCAATGCCGTGCGCCAGTTAGCCGCGCTGGCGAGCGGCGGCGTGTTGCCGTTCGTGCTCGCGGCGGGGTATGGGCTGCGGTTGCTGCGGGCACAGGGGGCCGCCCGCCAGCGCCTGACCTGGAGTTTCGCGCTCAGCGTGGCCCAGATCATCCCCCTCTTGCTGCTCAAGCGCCGGGTGGACCGCTGGCTTGGCCTGCCCCTGGGCTGGATGTTCACCTACCCGGTCGGCATGGCCCTCTTCACCATCATCCTGCTCAACTCGCTACGCCGCCTGCTCACCGGGCAGGGCGTGACGTGGAAGGGGCGATCGTATAAGAACTAATTCTTTCACCACAGAGAACACAGAGGACACAGAGTGTATGTACATAAAGAGCTTACCGCAGCTATAATTGGGGCGGCGTTGGCGGTTCATAAAGCACTCGGTCCTGGCCTGCTGGAGTCCACCTATGAGGCGTGCTTGTGTTATGAATTAGATCAGCAAGGTATCACCAACCAGCAGCAGGTGCCCCTCCCGGTTGTCTACAAAGGTGTTCATCTGGAATGTGGCTATCGTTTGGACATCGTTGTAGCAAATACGGTAATCCTGGAACTGAAATCTGTTGAAAATCTACTCCCTGTCCACGAAGCGCAGTTGATGCCGTATATGCGGTTGAGTGGCAAAAGACTCGGCCTCTTGATCAACTTCAACGTCGCCATGCTCAAAGACGGTATCATCCGTCGCGTGCTATGAAAATCTCTGTGTTCTCTGTGTCCTCTGTGGTGAATTAAGAAAGGAAGTATTATGACCACACGCACCGAAACGATCCTGCCCACGGTGGCCCCGGCGATGCCGGAGGTGCAGCCCGACGACGGATCGTATCTGGTCGGCCTGGCCCAGATCGCCCCCCGGCTGGGCGATGTGGCCGCGAACCAGGCGATCCACCTGGCCTACATCGAGCGGGCCGGAGCCGCCGGGGTGGACCTGCTCGTCTTTCCCGAAGCCAGCCTGACCGGCTATTACCTGCAAGACCTGACCGCCGAGGTGGCCCTGCCCTGCACCGCCCCGCCCCTCCAGGAGCTGGCGACCGCCGCCGCCGACCATCACATGGACCTCTGCCTGGGCTTCATCGAAGAAGACGAGCGTTATGTCCACTACATCAGCCAGGCCTACTTCAGCCAGGGCCAGCTCACCCACGTCCACCGCAAAGTCTACCTGCCCACCTATGGCATGTTCGACGATATGCGCTATGTGGGCCACGGGACGCGCATCCGCGCCTTCGACACCCGCTTTGGGCGGATGGGCATCCTCGTCTGCGAAGACTTCTGGCACATCTCCGCCCCCTATCTCCTATGGATGGACGGGGCCGAGGTGCTGCTGTTCGTGTCGGCGGGGCCGGGGCGCGGGGTCAAGCCCGGCGACGACTATCTCGACACGACCGCCGACCTCAGCCTGGCCCATAAGATGTATGCCGAGTTCTTCACCACCTACGTCCTGCACTGCAACCGCGTCGGCTACGAAGACGGTATCGCCTTCGCCGGGTACAGCACCGTCTACGGCCCCGACGGCGAGGCGCTGGTCCGTGGCCCCCACTTCGAGGAGAGCCTGATCACTGCCCGCATTGACCCCGCCGCCATCCGCTGGAAGCGCCGCAGCCTCCCCCTGCTCCGCGACGAAAAGCCGGAACTCGTCCTGCGTGAAATGACCCGCATCGTGCGCGAGCGGTACGAATGATGCGTGATGCGTGATGTGTGATGCGTGATGCGTGATGCGTGATGCGTGATGCGTG
>JBBSAN010000986.1:0-2608 GCA_038252265.1 Chloroflexia bacterium | reverse complement strand
GGAAGCCCTGGCGGCCCCGGAGTTTACCAAGAGTTATGTGAGTGCGGTGGAGCGGGGCAAAGCCCGCCCCTCGTTGAAGGCGCTCGACCTGCTGGCCCAGCGCCTGGGGATCCCGCTCACCGCCCTGTTGGCCATCGAGGCGGGGTCACCGCCACTGCTGTCGCAACTGGACCAGATCGAGCGATTGCTCTACGTCGGTCAGCCAGCGGCGGCGCAACCGTTGCTGGCCGCACTCGCCGATGATCCGACCGCCATCCCGACGGCGGTGCCTGTCGTTCAAGACCGCTTCTATTACTTACAGGGGCTCACCTTGCGCCGGCTTGGTGCTTTTGGAGCGGCGGTGGGCGCGTTCCAGACGGCCCTGGCTCTAGTGTCTGCCGAGAGCCTGGCCGGGCTGTCGTTGCGTGATGCCCTCGGCGAGACCTATTTTGCGCAACACGCCCGCCTCCTGGCGCTGGAACATCATCAAGCCTGTTGGCAAACCCTACAGACCTTGGCGGATGTGCCGGCCCTGCTCCGTCTGCGGGTTGCCAGCCATCTGGCCCAGGACTATGCGGAGGTGGATCAGGATGAGGCGGTGCTGGCCCTCGTGCAGACCCTCCAGCCGCACCTGGACCGCCTGCTGGCGCTGGAAACCCAGGCCGCCGCCTGGCCCGCGATGCGGGCCCCACCGACCGGAGCGGATGGTCCGGATGCGCCCGCGTTGGCGCTGTATGCGGTCGCGTCCACGCTCGCTTATGCGGTGCGCCTGCTCATCGAGGGGGCCCGGGCGGCCGCGCGGCAGGGCCAGCTGCCCACCGCGCACACCTGGTGCCACCAGGCCCGGATGTATGTTGCCGGACTGGGTCAGCAACCGGTATTAGTCAGCGAGGTGGCCACCCTCCAGGCCACCCTCGCCCTGGCCACCCACGATATAGCGGCGGCCACGGCCGCGCTGACTACTGCCCTGGCGGATCTCGAAGCCTATGGGGGCCTCCTACCCGGCGCGGCGATCCCCCTGGATCTGCCGCCCGCCTATACCCAGACCTTGATCGTTGCGGGTCAGCTGGCCGCCCAGCAGGGATTGTCGGAGCAGGTGGAGCAACGGTTTGGTCAGGCGTTTGCCTGGGCGGCGGTGGGGGATCCCGCACTCACCCGCTGGGTCGCGCGGGAGTATGCAGAGATCCTCCAGGCGCAGGGAGCGACGGAGCAAGCGAACCAGTACTATCGGCAGGCGTGCCAGGTCGGGGGGCATCCCCGGCCGGGGATCCTGGCCGGAGGCTAGTCGCGCGGCGGGTTCAGACGGCTCGGCCAGGGCGCACCCGAACGATTCCGTCCTCGTACAGACGCTTGCGTCGCAACACCCCCGGGCCGGGGCGGACTGACTCGCCAGCTGGCGACTCACGTATCTCACCTGACCGCTAAGGCGGACGGCGTGCCATCCGCGGAGGAGTGCTAATGTCCGATTCGATTCGCGCGTTGCAGGCGCAGCGCGACCAAACGGGCCAGACAGTCCAGGCGGCCTTGACCCAACTGGCCCGGCTGACCCAGACCGCCCACGACCTGGAAGCAACCCTGGTTACCCAGCTCCGGGAGGCCGATCGCTTTGCGGACCTGGCGCAGTTTGACCCCCCATTGCTGGACGCTTTCTTTCGCCACCCCTATGTTATCCGCCCGCTCGGGACCGGGCACTACGAGATCCTGGTTCCCCGCTTTGTGGGCCTGCGGGTCGGCTGGCCGGTGCGGCAAACGGATGCCTGTCATAGACCCCACGGATAAATCCGGAGGCTTGGAATAGCCTCGATCTATGACCAGCCCCAGTCCGCAAGGACTACGTGCAATAGGTCACAACACCGGCGGGTGCGTCGTGCCAGCCTGCCGCTCTGTTGCCGCTCACCATGCTGCTGTGGCTGGGGCCATGGCGAAGGTGGTCGGCGTGACAAGCCCGTTGCACATGGGCGAGGCACACTTTACCCCCATTAGGGGAGGCCCGCAAAGGCTAGAGGAACATACAATGAGCAACGTTTTCGTCCTGAACACCAACTGTCAGCCTCTGGACCCGGTGCATCCCGGTAGGGCGCGCCTGCTGCTCAAGCAAGGCCAGGCCGCTGTGTTCCGCTATCACCCTTTTACCATCATCCTGAAAGCGGCGGTGCCTACAGCCCGGACACCCCCCCTGCGCCTAAAGATCGACCCCGGTAGCAAGACGACTGGCTTAGCCCTAGTAGACGATGCGATGGGTGCAGTCGTCTTTGCCGCCGAACTGCACCATCGCGGCGCGCTCATCAAGCAACGACTGCTGGCGCGCCGGGCTGTGCGCCGCAGCCGCCGCCACCGCAAGACCCGTCACCGGCCGCGGCGTTTCTTGAACCGCCGCCGAAGGACGGATTGGCTCCCCCCGTCCCTAGCGAGCCGGGTGGCGAACATTATTACCTGGGTCAACCGCCTGCGGCGGCTGGCACCCGTCGGTTCACTCAGCTTGGAACTGGTCAGGTTCGACACGCAAAAGCTGCAAAACGCCGAGATCACCGACGTGGAGTACCAGCAAGGGGAACTCGTCGGCTATGAGGTCCGGGAGTATCTCTTGGAAAAGTGGAGTCGCCGCTGTGCCTATTGCGGCGTGAGCGGT
>JBBSAN010000985.1:0-2610 GCA_038252265.1 Chloroflexia bacterium | reverse complement strand
CTGACCAACCTGCTGGAGAATGCGTTGAAATACACGCCGCCTGAGACCCCCATCCGGATCACTGCGGGTCGCCAGCACGAGGCCCTCCTGGTCAGCGTGGCCGACAGCGGGCCAGGAGTGCCGCCGGAGCATCTGCAACGCCTGTTTGATAAGTTTTACCGGGTGGACGGCCTCACCCGCCCCCAGGGCATGGGCCTGGGGCTGGCGATCAGCAAGGGGCTGGTCGAGGCGCATGGGGGCCGGATTATGGCGCGGAACCTCCTGGCGGGGGGACTACAGGTCAGCTTCACCCTCCCGATTCCCCCGGAGGCACGGCAGGCCGGGGGGCCAGGGCCGCTCCCGGCCAGGAGCAACGCCGGTGCGTGAGATACGGATTTTGATCGTGGATGATGAACCGGCCATTGGGCGGGCCTTGCGTCCGGCCCTCCAGGGGCATGGCTTCGCGGTGGCGCTGGCCGCGACGGGAGCCGAGGGCCTGGCCCAGGTGGCCGAGTTTGGCCCCGATCTGATCCTGCTCGATCTGGGGCTGCCCGATATTGACGGGCAGCACCTCCTGGGCGAGTTGCGCCAGCGCACCGCCGTGCCGGTGATCGTGCTTTCGGTGCGGGGGGGAGAACGCGATAAAATCCTGGCGCTCGACAACGGGGCCGATGACTACCTGACCAAGCCGTTCGGCATCGGGGAGTTGCTGGCTCGTATCCGGGTCGCCCTCCGCCACCGCCCCCAATCACCCTCCGTCGCCCCTTCCGGTCCGCTGGTGATCGGCGCGCTGGCGCTCGACTCCACCAGCCATACGGTGACCCTGCGCGGCGCGCCGGTCCATCTCAGCCCTACCGAGTTCAACTTGCTGGAATTACTGATGAGTAATGCGGGGAAGGTGGTGACCCATCGCACGCTGCTGCACGCCGTCTGGGGGGCCGAGTATACGAACGAGACCCAACTTCTGCGGGTATACGTCAGCCAGTTACGCGGCAAGATCGAAGACCAACCCCAACGCCCCACCTATATCCTGACCGAACCGGGGGTCGGCTACCGTTTTCAGGATGTGGACCCCGACCCCGATCCCGATCCCGCCACTCGCGCTACTTCTCCGCCCTAGCACGCTGCCCCGCGGTAGGGATAGGGGAAAGACCGGGCGGGGCATCCTCCGAGAAGGCATACGCCCTGTGACGGATGGTTCGGCCCAAGACACAGCGGCGCTCCGGTTGTATAATGGCAAGCGGCGGCGCGGGCACAGCCCCACGCTCCGCACAGACGCCGTGGTGTTGCGGGTGGAAAACCGCGATATGGCTCTGTCCAACTCGCCGGAACTCGTGCGCCCCCGACCAGCGCACCCATGTGCTGGAGTTGACCCATCAGTTGTGGAGTAAAGGATCAACGCTATGACCGCATCGCTGAATTTTCCGCCCGGCTTTACCTGGGGCGGGGCCACTGCCGCTTACCAGATCGAGGGCGCGTGGAACGAAGACGGGCGGGGCGAATCGATCTGGGATCGGTTCAGCCACACGCCGGGCAAAGTAGAGGGTGGCGACACCGGGGATATCGCCTGCGATCATTACCATCGCTACCGCGAAGACATCGCGCTGATGCAGCGGCTGGGATTGCAGGCCTACCGGTTTTCGGTGAGCTGGCCGCGTGTCCTACCCCAGGGGCGGGGGGCGATCAACCCGCCGGGGCTGGATTTCTACGATCGGCTGATCGATGAGCTACTCGCCGCCGATATCCAGCCGTTCCTGACCCTCTACCATTGGGACCTGCCCCAGGCGCTCCAGGATAATGGCGGCGGCTGGGACAACCGCGACACCTGCGGCTATTTTGCCGACTATGCCGCGCTGATGGTGAAACACCTGGGCGACCGGGTCGGGCATTGGACGACGTTCAACGAGCCGTTCGTCGCGGCCTTCGTCGGCAATCTGTACGGCGAACACGCCCCCGGCTTCACCGATGCCGGGCTGGCGATGCGGGTGACCCATCACCTGCTAGTCGCGCACGGCCTGGCGACCCAGGCGATCCGTGCCCTGGCCCCCGCTGCCGAGGTCGGCATTGTGCTCGACTTCGCCCCCGCCGAAGCGGCAGCCGACACCGACGCGAACCGCGCCACGGCGGAAGCGATCTGGCAGCGCGGCGGGGCGCTGTTCCTTGACCCCTTGTTCCAGGGGCACTACCCACTGGCGGTTCAATCGGCTATCGAAGAGGCGCATGTCCCGATCCTGCCCGGCGATATGGCCCTGATCGCGCAGCCGTTAGATTACCTGGGCGTGAACTTCTACCGCCGGATGGTCTTTGACACCGCGGGCCGCCCGGCGCGGGTGCCCGATGCCGAGTATACCAACATGGACTGGGAGGTCCATGCGCCCGCGTTCACCCGGTTGTTGCTGCGCCTGACGCGGGAATACACCCTGCCGCCCATCTACATCACCGAAAACGGAGCCGCCTTTGACGACACCGTCAGCGAGGATGGGCAGGTTCACGATCCCCGCCGGGTGAATTACCTGCGCGAGCATCTGAAGGCTGTGCGCGTAGCGATGGCCGAAGGCGCAGACATCCGGGGCTATTTTGCCTGGTCGCTGCTCGACAACTTCGAGTGGGGCAAAGGGTATTCCATGCGCT
>JBBSAN010000984.1:0-2612 GCA_038252265.1 Chloroflexia bacterium | reverse complement strand
GCATCACGCATCACGCATCACGCATCACGCATCACGCATCACGCATCACGCATCACGCATCACGCATCACGCATCACGCATCACGTTTCACGCCCCATGACCGATCCTCCGCCCATGCAACAGTGGACAGCCGGGCTAAGCGGGCCGCAACGGCGCGTCTTCTGGCTGCTCGATCATTACGCCGACGCCGCGACCGGGGTGCTGGCGGCGCTGGCGGCGCTGCTGCAACTGCTGATCGGCACGCCGGGGGCGGTGGTGCTGGCGGCGCTGGCGCTGGTGCTGCCTGCCGGGCTGCTCACCTACGCGATCAACCGCGTCTGCAAGGCGTTCGTGCCCAAGCCGCGCGCCAACCGCACCTACCACGCGCTGATTTCCCCCTGGCTGCGTGGTTCCTTCCCCTCGTTTCATACCCAGTTTGCCGCCACGTTTGCCATGACGTTCGTGACGGTCATCGGCCTGCTCGCGGCCCCCGACCAACGGGGGCTGGCGCTGCTGGTCGGGCTCCTCAGCATGGGCGTGTCAGTGACGCTGGTCGCCTGGTCGCGGCTCTACCTCGCCGTCCATGACCGGGTGGATGTCTACGGCGGACTGATCATTGGCCTCCTTGTGGGGGTGGTGGTGGGCGGGGTCGCCGTCGCGCAGGGCTGGGTGCCGAGCGGCGGGTTGGCCCTCGCCCTGATTGTGGGCCTGACCGCCCTGGTCCTCGCCATCAGTGTCTGGGAACGGCGGAAACGCAGGGGATAGGGGATGAATTATGAAGGATGAAGTATAAAAGACGAGGGCATTGAATGTGCTGCTCCCACATCCCGCGTCACCCACCGTTTCATCCTTTATAATTCATCCTTCATCCTTTACCTAGGAGACTTCCTATGACTACTGCGACCCTGCCCATCACGATCCAGGATATTGAGGCGGCGCGCGAGCGGCTGCGCGGGGTGGCCCGCCATACGCCTCTGCTGCCCTATCCGCGCACGGCACCCCGGCTGCCCAACGACGTGTGGGTGAAGCCGGAGAGCCTGCAACTGACCGGCTCGTTCAAGCTGCGCGGCGCGTACAACAAAATCGCCAGCCTGTCATTGGAAGAGCGAGCGCGGGGGGTGATTACCTACTCGTCGGGCAACCATGCCCAGGGGACGGCCTGCGCTGCCGCGTTGCTGGGGGTACGCGCCGTAGTGGTGATGCCCGACAACGCCCCGGCGGTCAAGGTGGAGGGCACACGGGCGCTGGGAGCCGAAATCGTGCGCTGCGGTCCGGCCAGCGACGAGCGCCAGGCGGTGGCCGAACGGCTGGCCGCCGAGCGCGGCCTGGTCATCGTCCCGCCCTACAACGACTCGTGGGTCATGGCCGGGCAGGGCACGGTCGGCCTGGAAATCTTCGATGATTTGCCGCAGGTGGACGTGGTGCTGGCCCCGGTGGGTGGCGGCGGGCTGATCAGCGGCGTGGCGACGGCGATCAAGGCGCGGCGCCCGGAGGCGCGGGTGATCGGGGTCGAACCGGCCCTCGCCGCCGACGCGCAGCAATCGCTACGGGAGGGGCACATTGTCGCCTGGGCTGCCGCCGACACCAGCCGCACGCTGGCCGACGGCGTGCGGACGCAATCGCTGGGCGCGCTGACCTACGCCGTGATCCGCGAGCGGGTGGACGACATCGTCACCGTCAGCGAGGATGACATCCGGGCGGCGATGCGCCACTATGCCCGCTACCTCAAGCTGGTGGTCGAGCCGACCGGGGCGCTGACCCTGGCCGCGCTCTTATCGGGAGCCTACGCCGGGCGGGGGCAATGCGTGGTGGCGGTGGTCAGCGGCGGCAACGTGGAGCCGAGCATCCTGGCCTCGATCCTGAGCGAGTCATAACATTTAGGGACTCGCGCGTAATAAATGATCCCGATTTGTGAAGAGCTGATCCCGTCAATTGGGATCATTTATTACGCGCGAGTCCCTTACCACGGAGACACGGAGGGCACGGAGATCATTCTCCGTGCCCTCCGTGTCTCCGTGGTGAACTCTAAAGCGTTAGCTCAAAGAGCCACATCACGTCGGCGTCCTTCGTCCAGCCTGCCGCCTGTAAGCCCGCGTCCAGCTCTGGCAGCGGGGGCAGCAGCGTGCCGATCTTGGGGTAGCCTTGCGCGAAGGCCAGCGCAGTAGCGGCGCTGACCAGGGCAGCGACTGCGGCGGCGGTGAACGCCCCACCGGGCTGCACCCAGGCCAGCCATTGCTCCTCCGCGGTCGGCTGGTCGCGTCCCCGTGGGTGGAGGATGACCAGCCCGCCGTCGGCAGCCTGCCACACCGCCCCCGCCTCCACCAGTTCCGCCCACCATTCGCCTGTAAACGGGGCGAACAGCCAGTCCCAGCCCAGGTGCCCGGCGGAAGCCGCCCACAACGGCCCCGCCTGTAGCGCGGCCCAGGCCGCATCGGCGGCTTCCGGTGGGAGGGGAGTCAACGCTGGAGACGGTTGCGCCGGAGCAGGGGTCGTGTCCTCGGCCTCGTACAGCACGAACGCGGCACGGTGGACGAAGCCCTGCCGGGCCGCATTTCTATGGATCGGGGTGTTGGTCGAGAGCGTGAGGAGGCGCAGCGCCCGCAGGCCCTGGGAGCGGGCGGCGTTGATCTGGT
>JBBSAN010000983.1:0-2614 GCA_038252265.1 Chloroflexia bacterium | reverse complement strand
TCGCGACAAGTGTCCTTAGTTCCTCCTCTCAGCTAGTTGAAATGGAGTACACTATCGAAACTCAACCCTGGTATGCCGCTGCGTTCCCCTTAGTGGAGGAGATAGAACAAGAGCAGATTGAAACTCTAAAAAGCAGCATAGATGTTGTAATTATGACGGCAACCGATGTTGAACTTCAAGCAGTAGCGCATCTGTTGGACTTTTATCCAACGAGCAAGAGTGTTCTACTCACCTATGTGGGACCAGAGACCTATTACCTGGGCAAATTCGGTGAGTACACCGCAGCCGTAACGAAATGCCGCATGGGCGCAATAGGTGAAGGCTCCGTGATTCTTGCTACGGAACAGGCGCAAAGGTTTTGGCAGCCCAAGGCTATCATAATGGTCGGTATTGCATTCGGCAAAGATTCAGACAAGCAAAAAATAGGCGATGTACTGGTTGCGTCACAGGTCATCTCTTATGAACCGCAACGAATAGGAGCAGCTGACGAGTATCGTGGGCCGATCCCACCCAGTGACACCACTTTACTTAATCGTTTCGAGAATGCACCGACCTGGAATTTCCTACGCCCAGACGGCAAGCGGAGTGTGGTTATAGTTGGACCAATCTTGTCGGGAGAGAAGCTAGTACTACAACGAGAGAACCTATGAGCTATCCCCGGCGAGGCGGCGCAAGCGGCGACAGCGGTGGGAGTGATAGGCGGCGAGCTTGCGGCGCTGCTGGTAGGCCAACCAGGCGAGCGCGGCGGCCGGGTCGAAGACGGGGAGCGGCAGCAGGGCACGCAGGAGCACCCGCACCTCGGCCACGCTCAGCCCCACCGGCAACGGCGGCAGAAGCCGCGCCCACTGCGTCGGAGTGTGCGGACCTGGCGGCAGTGGCAGCGGGTCCGGTTGGCAGGCCCCCCTCTCTCGGGTCGAGCCGCCGTTGCAGTCGGACCAGGAAGTGCTGCGCCAGGATGACGAGGGTCGTGTGGTGGTGCCAGCCGCGCCAGGTGCGGGTCTCGTAGTGGTCCAGGCCCAGTTCTTGCCGCCCCTCGGCGAAGCAGGCCTCGATCGGCCAGCGCAGCCCGCTGACACGCACCAGCTCGCCCAGCGCCAGGTCGGCGGGGGCGTTGCTCAGGTAGTACTTGTCCTCCGGGGCCGCGTCGCCGCTCGGCACGCCACGTCGCACCAGCAGCCAGCCCTCCGGGCCGGGCAGGCGGTCGCGCACCATGACGACCCGTACCGCGACGAACGCGGCGACCAGCGGCCCCTTGCTCCCCTCAAGGAGGCGGTAGCGCTGCCAGGCGGCCGACGGCACCTGCGCCGTCCAGGCGTCCACCCGCTGCGGGGCCGGGCTGGCAGGGTGCAAGCGGGTCCTGGTTGGCGCAGGCCCCTTCCCCGAGGCGGCGCGGGGCGGCACCCAACTGGTCGGCCGGGCGCGCGGAGCCTGCCCCTCGGGCTCGGCCAGGGGCCAGACGTGCGTGTCCCGCGCCACCTCCACCAAATACCACAGCCCGGTCGCCGCCCAGCGGTCCAAGAGCGCCGGGCTATCGCCGTAGCCCTCGTCGGCGACCACCCAGCGCGCCCGTAGCGTCCCGGCCGCCACCGCCGCCTCGACCAGTTCCCCGGCCAGGTCATGCTTGGTCCGGAACGGGGTGCCGCGGGGGATGCGGCAGGCCCAGCGCCGCGCGGCGTAGTCCTCGGTGAACCAAGCGGCGGGCAGGTAGAGCCGCCGGTCCAGCAGGGTGTAGCCCTGCCGACTGGCATACCCCAGGAAGACGCCCGCCTGGCAGTTGTCCTGTTTCCCGCTGTGCCCGCACCACTGGCGGGCGACCCCGACCGAATGCGTGCCCTGCTTGGGCGTCTCGTGGCCGTCGAGCATGAACACGCCGTCCGCCTCGCCCAGCGTCTCCTCCACCAGCCGCCGATGCGCCGCCAGCAGCCCCGCGTCGTCCCAGCCGCCTGCCCCGACGAACTGCTGCAGCGCGCGCACCCGGTTCTCGGCCCCCGCCCCCGCGCCCAGCAACCGCAGCGCCAGCGCCTCCACGTTCTTGCGCGGCACGTCCGCCGTCAGCAGCCCGCGCAAGTACACCCCCGCCCAGACCCGCTGCTCCGGCCGCCGGAACAACCGGGCGAAGTGCGCGTGGTAGACCGCCAGTTCCTCCACCAGCCCTTCCAGATCCGCCGGTGTCAGCGTGCGGGCGGCGGGGAACACCGGGACCAGGTCAATCGGCACCGCTGCAGCAGACACGACCGCCTCCTTCGCGATCCCACCCGGCACAAGTCGGTCCCTACTCTAGCACAGGAGTTCTCTCGTTGTAGTACTAGCCGATGCCGCGAAAACTGCGCGAGATCCGGGCCGATTTGCGTCGTGTGGGCTTTGTGCTCGACCATGTCGTCGGCAGCCACCAAACCTGGCGTCACCCCACCGGTCAGCGTGTGGTCCTGGCGGGGCACGACGGGGCTGATGCGCAGCGCTACCAGGAGCGCCAGGCGCGCGAGGCGATCGCCAGGACGGTTGCAGGCAAGCAAGCCGCGAGCGAGGAGTAGCGCGATGGTTATGAATGTGCGGGCGCGCAAGCGGTATGGGGTGCGGGCAAAGCTCACCGTGGTACCGCCGTATGCCATGCGGA
>JBBSAN010000982.1:0-2615 GCA_038252265.1 Chloroflexia bacterium | reverse complement strand
GGGCGTTCGCTGGATCTCGCTGGACGCGCCGGTCAGCCAGAGCAGCACCTTTGCCTCCGCCTACGGCGCGCCGTCGCCCACGCCGACCCCACCGAGCACCACAGTGGAGTTCACTACCTGGGCCACCGCGCACGGGGGGCAAGTGTCGGGTGGGCTGCCGACGACCTTTAACAGCACGCCCATCCGCGCAGGCAGCACGATCTGGTTTAGCGGCGCAGCGGTCGTTAATAACCTGAGCAGCCCGCGGGCGCAGCTCACCATGGACAGCGCGACGATTGAGTTCACGGCCAACGGCAACAGCTATCGCTTGTCAATGCCCGACGCACTGATTACGGTGGACACCACCTCGACCGCCACCACGACCTTCGATCCGATTTCTAATACCTGGACCACCCGAGGGCGCGCCGGAACGGGGGGGACGGTGTTCGTCGCCGGGTTGGCCTACCAGGTACCGGTGGATTTGCCGGGAGGGATCGGCCCGGTCACATGGTCGGCGCGGATTACCAGCGATACGCCGGGGCTGGTGGTGACCGGCAAATGGGCGGCGGCAGTCTACAGCAGCTTCAACACCGATTACCGCACCCTGAACATCAAGCCGGTGAGCGACAACTGGTCGAGCCAGTACGCCAATTTTGATCCTGCCGGGACACCGGAAAGCTATAAAGCCAATGTGATCGCCGGGGGCAAAGGCAACGGCGGGGGGGATTATGTCGGTAGCTATACCAGCAGCCCGGTAGGAGTCATCCCACCCACCCTGTTTACGAACATGTCCGCCATCATCGACTCGCCCGCCGGGCCGAACAACACGTTCGGATCGGGCAACAATGTGACGGCGTCGTTTACCCAGTTCACCGGGGAGAAGACCCCCGGCAACGCGATCACGCGGGTGGAGGCGGTACTGCGGGTCTACGTGCCCGCCCCGCTGCCCAGCACGGCAGATCTCCTGCTGACCGCGTCGATCACCGGGTCCAGCGGCCAGCCCGTCACCGTGGACAACGCGGTCTTCAACGCGTATGTGGGTGCGGCCAACGCCGGGACGATCACCGTCGATCTGACGAACAGCCGCACCTGGCGCTGGAGCGACTTCGACACCAAGTTACGCCTGAAGATTGACCAGAGTCGCCTGGGCAGCACCAACACGATTTACTACGACGCGGTGGGCCTGCGAGTGACCAGCAGCGGCGGAACCGATACCACAGGCGGCGGCCCGTTGGGTTCGGTTACACCCGGCAGCCCCCTGGATATCAGCCGCCTGAGCACCACTTATGATAAGGTGGTACGGGCGACCGATGTCTGGAACCAGGGACCGTCGTACCGGCAAGGTAGCGGGGTGACGATTGCCGTGGTGGACAGCGGGATCGCCCGTACCCCGAATTTGCAAGGGCGGGTCATCGCCAACGTCAATTTCAACCATAATGCCCACAGCGCCACCGACAAGTACGGGCACGGCACCTTTGTCGCCGATATCCTGGCGGGCGATGGCACGATGTCGGGCGGGGCCTATATGGGCATCGCCCCCAGCGCCAACCTTCTGAACGTGCGGGTGAGCAACGATGATGGCATGTCTGCCGAGTCGGATGTGGTGAATAGCCTCCAATGGATTCTGGAGAACAAGACGCGCTTTAATATCCGCGTGGTGAACCTGTCCCTCAACAGCGGGATGATGCAGTCGTATCACACCAGCCCGCTCGACGCGGCAGCAGAGATTCTGTGGTTCAACAACATCGTGGTGGTGGTGTCGGCGGGGAATACTGGATCGACCAACCTGTACCCCCCGGCCAACGACCCCTTCGTGATCACCGTTGGCGCGCTGGACGACCGGGGTACGGTCGGCTTGAGCGACGATCAGGTCGCGGCGTTCTCAGCCTACGGGGTAGACGAGCTAGGGCGGGTCAAGCCCGACCTGGTTGCTCCGGGCAAGGATATCGTGGCCTTGCTGCCGCAGAACAGCGATCTGAAAATTTCGATGCAGCACTCCGGCAACCGGGTTAATGGCAACTACTTCCGCATGTCGGGGACTTCGCTGGCCGCACCGATGGTGGCGGGGGCCGTCGCCTTGTTGCTCCAGGGTGAGCCGAACCTCAACGCCGATCAGGTGAAGTACCGCCTGAAGGCGACCGCAGCGAATACGAACCGGGGGTGGCAGGGCTATAGCGCAACGACCGCTGGCGCAGGGCTGCTAGACGCCTTCGCGGCGGTCAACACCCAGACGATCGCTACCGCGAATAGTGGTTCGCCTGCCAGCCACCTGCTGTGGACGGGCACCAATCAGCCGAACTGGGCGTCGGTAGACTGGGCGTCGGTAGACTGGGCGTCGGTAGACTGGGCGTCGGTGGACTGGGCGTCGGTGGACTGGGCGTCGGTGGACTGGGCGTCAGACTACTGGGGGCCGTAGGTTGCCGGCATGATTCCGGACCACGAATTAGCGGGGGTAGGTGTGCAGGCCTGCACCGTCCCCGCTAATTCGTGGTGGGAAGGGTTGGTGGAGGGCACGCCAGCACGATTGATTTCGGTTGATAGGTTCAGATCGCGTCGTTAACGAGACTTTGACGGGTGCTCGAAGACGAACAACCCAGTCCTCGTTGCAAAGCGGGGCTTCAGAGGTACGCACTATG
>JBBSAN010000981.1:0-2620 GCA_038252265.1 Chloroflexia bacterium | reverse complement strand
CGGCCAGCGCCTGCCCCACGTTCTTGACGGCCAGCGCGATCTCCGCCGCCTGCGTTTCGCTGATCGTCGCCGTGGCCCCGGTGTGCCGCTCCAGCACGGTCAACCGCTGGCGCGTCTCCTGAATAAACCCGCGCATATATTCCGCCATCACCTCTTGCCGCCCCGCCACGTCGCCGATCTGCCGTTCCATCTCGACTTGTTGGCGCGCCAGGTGCTGCACCGCCGTCGCAATTTCTAGCGCTATCTCTGCCCCGGTGAGGCTGCTGGGTGGCGCACTGGGCACCACGTCGCCCCGGAACGCTGCCCAGAGCACGTCAAAGCACTCCGTGCGGTAGCGGCGCAACTTGGGGGCCAACTCGGCCTTGACCCGGTTGGGCTGGATGTTGAATAACCACCCCGGCAATAAGGTCAGTGGCAGACACAGCAATTCCCGCTGGCGGCCATCCGCCCCGGTCAGGACGACCGGGCGCAGGCGCGGCGCGAGCACCTCGTCGCGCAGCACGCGCTGGCGTTGGCCGCTGAAATCTATTCCGAGGAAGTCAGTCAGTGGGCGTAGTGGCACGTAGAGCGCCCCGTCAGGGCCTTGCGCCACCGGGATTGGGTCGTCGTAGAAGTTCACAATTTGCTGACGCACCGGCACCAGGGCCTGCGCGGGTGGGACTTGCTCCATAATTGCCCCTCATCTGTAGGTCTGTGTGCGCGGTGGGTGGTGGCCAACTGTGGGCGTTATACCCACAGTCGGATCATCGGCCAACTGTGGGTATAACACCCACGGTTGCCCGCCATTATAGCACAGCCCGCTGCCCCTGCAACCGCACCCCCTATCCCCATGCATGCGCCCGTATCGATACCGGAGAACACCCCAGCTCTCTGCCAGCCGCACTCCGAACGGGCTGCGGTCTCGGCTCCTCTGCCCGCGGCAGGTGGAGGCACCTCGCTCCAGGTACTGGCGGGCCCGCTTTCCGGGCGGGCCGCCCTCGGTCGTTTCCAGCACGGCGGTATGCGGGTCGCCTCATCCTCCATCGAGCCATTTAGCGGGCGGGTTTGCCCAACAGAGGATTGTTATACCTTTTTGTACCCTTTTTGGTACCCATCCGGGATTTACTACCAATTTCTTACCAATTTTTTAACAAAACCACCAGGATTAACATATTTTTTTTGCTTTAATCTCCTTGTCAACCGGGCAACGGCTTGTTGCTATGGTCGGCAACGACATCAACATCCGTCCGCTAGAAGGGCGGGGGGGTGTTGAGGAGATCCGCGGGATGGGGCTGAGGCCACGTAGCGCTAGCGATGTCGATCTGGAAGCAGGCCGGGCGGCTACGCCCGAGCCGCTGTATGGGATCAGCCACCTGGCCCGGAAGATCCATATCTCCCGCAGTTATGTTGCGTTCCTGGCGCGGCGACGGATCTTCCCGTTTTCCCCTACCCACGAATTCTCCGGCGATGCGGGGGCACGCAGTCAGGCACTCTTCACCGCCGATCGCCTGGCGACGGTGCTCCGCTGTTATACCACTCCCGAAGCCGCCGATCTGACCTCCAGCAGTGAGCCCGTGGTATTGGTGTACGGGGTCACCTACCTGGCGCAATTGCTCGGCTACTCGCGGAGTTGGATCTCGCCGCTGGTTCAGGAACGGGTCATTCCGTTTCTTCCAAGCCACGAGCTCGTCCGGGAAGATGGCCGCCCCGGCCCCGCACTGTTTACCTTGGAGCGGATGCAGTCTATCGTTGCGGTGCGCCATGCCCAGGCCCTGGTGCGCTGCCACACCCGTTCCGCCGAGCGAGGCGAGATCGTTCTTCGCTGACTATTAGATCTCGCTATCAGCGATGCTGGAGAGCTACTACATGACCGGAAAGACGCATCTCGCCTTAGGCAGTGCTGCCGGAAGTGCCGTCCTCGTGGCGGCGGGCATTCGGGTGCCCTTACCGGCGCTGCTGACCCCCGATTCGCAGGTTCCCATTGATGGGCTGCGGCTCGCCTTAGCGGGAGGGCTCTTGCTGGTGTGCATGGTCGGCACGCTGTTTCCCGATCTGGATGCGCCGGAGAGCGAGCTGGCGCATGCTCCGCAGAAGGTTGCACGGGGGATGCAGCACACCACCCAGACGATCCTGGGGCTGCGGGCCCACGGCCTGGGGGGACGGCTCTTGGGTCTGGGGTTTGGCGCCGTGGGCCTGACGGTCGGGGCAGGCGTGGGTACCCTTTCGCTGCTCGTGCGCAGCTTCACCCATCATCGCGGGTTTACACATGAGCTCCGCGGGATGTTCTTGTTCACGGGCCTGGTCATGGGAATTACGGCGGTGCTCGCCTGGAGTCTCCATACGCCGTGGATCGGCATTGTGTCAGCCATGCTATTGGTGGGTGCTGTTTGGATGCTGGGCTATTTAACCCATCTCCTGGCCGATGCGGCGACCCGGGCGGGTATCCCTCTATTCGGCGAGGATCACAAATTCCATCTTTTGCCCCCAGGCCAGCGGGTGCGGACCGGCACGCTGCTCGATACGGTGTTCCTCCGTTGGGCCGCGTGGACCTGGGTGCTGGTGATGGTACTGGTGGCGAGTCGGCCTTAGATCCGGAGGGTGTATCGAGGTGCTCCGATGAACACAACATCATTGATCAGTG
>JBBSAN010000980.1:0-2622 GCA_038252265.1 Chloroflexia bacterium | reverse complement strand
TGGTGCCGAGGCCACAATCACAATCTCCCCTGACGACTGGGCGGCCCCAACAAGATCCTTCGCTGCGCTCAGGATGACAGCGGTGGACTTTGCAACAGCCGTGACGCCGGGCATTTGCCTCTTGACAACGCGGGTCCGCCTCGTGTATAGTAAGGGCGTTGTACGATTTCAGCGACTGAACCAGCCGTATCCTCACGAAAGGGGGACGCACCCATGATGACCACCACCACCCTGCGCCTCCAAGTGAATACACTCTGCTCACGTCCCTGGAGCATGTCGGCATAACGATACCGGTTTTAACTTTAGACCGCTATATAAAGGCCGTCCCAACCGGGGCGGCTTTTCACAATTCTGTGCAAGCCGTGCGACGTGATCGTCTGCGGCTTGGTGTTTTGGAGCCGTGGGCGCGATCGCCTGCGGCTTTTGATTTTTAGGGGGCACGGTAGCCCGGCCCCGCGAAAGGAGCGTGTGTTATGACTACCTGCGATGCGCGACCGACCCTTCAGCAACCCAACGACCGATCATTAAGGAGACAAACGTGCGCCAATCCTACGCGGATGAACTAGACGAACTGGCATATATGGAAAGCTGGGACGAGGACGCGACGCCTTTTCCCGAACTGGACTCGCTTTTCGCCGACGGCCTGATCAGCGAACTCCTCTATGAAGTCAAGAGCGGCAAAGAGGCGACCGTCTATTGCTGCCGGAGCACCGAGACGAGCGGCGTGCCCTATCTGGCGGCCAAAATCTACCGGCCCCGCACCCAGCGCAACTTCAAGAACGCAGCGGTCTACCAGGAGGGCCGGATGCATGGGGACCGGCACCTGCGCCGGGCTATCGCCAACAAGAGCCGGATGGGCCGCGAGGCCGAATTCAGCATGTGGGTTGCGCAAGAGTGGGAGACGCTGCGCCTGCTCCACGCTGCCGGGGTGGACGTGGCTCGCCCGGTGGCGCGGGCCGAGAAAGCCCTGCTAATCGAGTACATCGGTGACGGCGAGGAAGCGGCCCCGAAGCTGGGCGGCGTGGCACTGGAACCGCACGAGGTGCGCCCGCTGTTCGAGCGGACGCTGCATAACATCGAACTGAGCCTGACCCATAACCGTATCCACGGCGACCTGTCGCCCTTTAATATTCTGTACTGGGAGGGGCGGCTGATCATCATTGATTGCCCGCAGGCGGTGGACCCCCGCGTCAACCCGAACTCCCTGGCGCTGCTGGAACGCGATCTCGCCAACGTCTGCCACTACTGGGCGCGCTACGGCGTGCAGTCCGACCCGGGGCGCATCGCCCGGCATATGTGGGGCCGCTACTTGCGGGCGGAACTATGAGTCTGACGAAAGAGAGGAACCGTACTTTGGAAACGCAAACCGCCGAGCGGGTGGATCTACCGGATGCCCCGGCGATTCCCGGCCTGGTGATCCGCCGCTTCCGTGGCGAGGCTGACTACCCGGCCATGCTCGAAGTGAACAACGGCAGCAAGATCGCTGACGGGATGGAGAACGACCTCCACACCCTGGAAACGCTGCGAGGACTCTACAACAACTCCAGCAACCACGATCTCTATCGGGACCAGTTGCTCGCCGAGGTGGCCGGTCAACTCGTCGCCTACAACCGGATCTTCTGGGACACCGAGCTGGACGGCACGCGCGTGGCCTTCCATGTGGGTTTTGTCCTGCCAGAGTGGCGCGGCCTGGGGATTGGCCGCAGCCTCATCCACTGGGCCGAAGCCCGCGCCCGCCAGGGCTATGCCGCAGCGGGGGGCGATGCACCCACGTTCGTCGCGGCAGACGCCCGGACCAACGTGGTCGGGTTGATCCGGCTGCTTCAGGCGGAGGGGTATCAGCCGGTGCGCTACGGGTTCTACATGGAGACACCCGATCTCGACCACATCCCTGACGTGCCGCTGCCCGCCGGGGTGGAGGTGCGTCCCGTGCAGCCCGATCAGTACCGCGCCATCTGGGAGGCCCATGTGGAAGCCTTCCGCGACCACTGGGGCGCGACCGAAACCACCGAGGAGAACTTCGACAACTGGCTCAACCACCCGATGAACCAGATGGATATCTGGGTAGTGGCCTGGGAGGGCGATCAGGTGGCGGGGTCGATCCTCAACTTCATCAACCGCGAATACAATGCGCGCTTTGGGCGTGCCCTGGGCTACACCGAGAATATCAGCGTGCGCCGTCCGTGGCGGCGGCGCGGCCTGGCGCGGGCGATGCTGGCGCACAGTATGCGCGTCCACAAGGCGCAAGGCATGACCCAGACGACGCTCGGCGTGGACACCGAAAACCCCAGCGGCGCGTTGCGGCTCTATGAAAGCATGGGCTATGTGGTGACGGCCCAGGAGACGAATTATCGCAAGTCCCTATCGCCCGATCCTACACAACCACTATCAGGAGATCCCGTACATGACTAACCCGATCAAACCTCAACTGTTGGAACTGGTGGACGCGGCTCGCGCCAACAAGCGGGCGTTTATTGACGGCCTCAGCCCCGCCGAACGGGATGAGGCGGCGGTGCCCGGCCCGCATTGGACGGCGCGCGACTACCTCACCCACATTACCTTCTGGGAGGACCAGCGGGCGATCCGCGTCGAGGCGCAATTGCGCGGGGAGGAACCGCCGCC
>JBBSAN010000979.1:0-2622 GCA_038252265.1 Chloroflexia bacterium | reverse complement strand
GGTTCCATGCCGGGAAACGACGGTCCAAAACGGCATTTTGGATGCTTTTTCTCGGCAACGATCCTACATGTTGTGGTGCATCCTGCAAGATAGCCCATATCTTGTGCTGATCGAGCAAAAAGTAGGCTGAGTAGTTACAAACAGAAAACAGAAAACAGAAATTAGCAGGCAGTGCTGCACGTAATCCTACGGATCATAGACACGCCTATCCGCAGAAAGTGCTGAGTTCTACCATCTGATTTCTGTCTGATTTCTGATTTCTGATTTCTGTTTTCTTGTCTCTAGCTTGTGGATTGCGGCAGGACAGTGCTATAATGCCTCCCGTCAAATGGTGATGTACCGGAAGGAAGATCGTGTGACCCAGGTTGCTCCCGCCCCCGCCCAATCGTCTGCCCCGGCTCCGGCTGCGCCACCGCGAGAGGCCGGGCGTTATCGCTGGGATCGGATCTACCTGATCCTCTACCTGCTCTATATTGGGCTGGGCATGACCGCGCGGGGCTTGGGTTGGGTCTTCTTCGACGCCGAGTGGTTTGTTCACGCGGCGCGGCAGGTGTTGCACGGTTCGCTCGACCTTTACAGCTATGCCGCCTCGCCCGCTGTGGCCCCGCCCATCGGGGCAACCTACGCCTACTCGCCGCTGATGGCGCTGTTGATCGCCCCGTTCGTCGGGCTGTCCGATGCGCTGGGCGGGGGTGACCAGGGCGCGCAGTGGATCATGGCCCTGCCGCTGATGGTGGCCGATGTGCTGGCGATGCAACAGGTGCGCCGCCTGGCCCGCGCCTGGCGTCCGGCGCTGGACGAACGCCTGCTGTGCCTGGGCATCGCCCTGTCGTTGTTTATCACCAGCTTCTGGCAGGTGACGGCGTGGCGCGGGCATGTGGAGGGGCTGATGCTCCTCTTCCTGCTCCTCACCCTGCGCCTGCTGCCGCGCAACCTCCTGCTGGGCGGGCTGTGCGCCGGGCTGGCCCTGGCCGCCAAGCATATGGTGGCGATGGAGCTGATCCCGGTCGGGTTGGTCTTGCTGACGGGAAGCTGGGCAACTCGCCGCGCAGACGATGCCGCGCCGGAACAGCGCGGATACCCCAGCGGACGGCTGGCGGGGGTATGGGCGCTCCTGACCTGGGGCGGGCTGGCGGCAGGGGTGTTTCTCGGCTTCGTGCTGCCCGCCGCGCTGGTGAATCCCGGCGCGGTCTGGTATGCGTTTATCACCCTGCCGGGGCGGCTGATCCTGACCGGGCCGGGCCTGCCGGTCGTGATCGATAGCTGGGCACAGGGGGCACTGGCGGCCCCCGACTACGCCCGGCTGCATGAGGTGCTCCTCCAGGACTCCAACCTGGCTCTACCTCTGATCGCCGGGGCGGCGGCGCTGATCGCCATCACCTGGGCCCGGCGGCGCGGGCACCCGATCACGCTGGAAGACCCGCGCCTGCTGGGGCTGGTGGCCTTCAGCGCGGTGACGCAGGTCGTCTTCGCCAAGTGGGTGGGGCCGCACTACTACCAGTTGCCCCTGCTGTTGATCTTCCTGTGGGATGCGGTCCGCACGGCCCCGCGTAGCACGCCGGGGGGATGGCGGTCCGGCTCCTTCCCCTGGATCGGGCTGGGCGCGGCCATTGCCTTTCGCGGCATCTCGCAGTTTGATCCGCCCGCGTATAAAACTCTGTTGATTTTTCTGGTCTATGCGGCGCTGGGGGCGCTCGTGCTGTGGGGGGTGTTGCGCCAGGAGTCGGTGGACGAGGCGGTCTAACCCTCGAAGAGGCCGAGCATCTGCCCGGCGGCGGCATCCCAGGTGTAAGACTGGACTCGTTGCAGGCCGAGTTCGCGGAAGTGGGCGCGGGCATCGGCCCGTTCCAGCAACATCTCTAACCCCGTGGCGATGCTGGACACATCCAGCGGGTCGATCAGCAAGGCGCTGTCGCCCGCGATCTCGCCGGTAGCCCCCACCCGCGAGGTGAGCGTGGGGATGCCGCAGGCCATCGCCTCGCCCACCGGCAGGCCGAAGCCCTCGTAGAGCGAGGGATAGGCAAAGATGGTCGCCATATTGTAGAGCAGGGGCAGATCCACATCGGCCACGTAGTCGAGGAAGCGGACGTGTTCTTGCAGGCCCAATTGCTCCACGCGGGCGAAAATCGGCTCGTAGAGCCACCCCTTGCGCCCGGCCAGGACGAGATAGTGCTCGTAGGCCCGGCCCGCCGCCACCAGCGTGTAGTAGGCGTCAATGAGCCGCACCAGATTTTTGCGCGGCTCCAGTGTGCCCACATGAAGAATGTAGCGGGCGGGCAGGCCCAACCGCAAGCGCAGTGATCCGCCCTGGCGGACGATGGTCGGGTGGGGGAGGGGCTGGAAGGCGTAATCAATGCCGTTGGGCACCGTGACCACATGGTCGGGCTTCACCCCCAGCAGCCGGATCAGGTCTTGCCGGGTGGTCTCGGAGACGGCCACCACCCGATCGGCGCGGCGCACTGCCCGAGGCACCACCCCTTTCAGGTAGGCCACCAGCTTGGGATCGGCGTATTCGGGGACGACCAGAAAGCTCAGGTCGTGGATGGTGACGATGCTGCGGCCCTGGCGGTGGGGCGGGCCGATAAAGTCGGGCGCGAAGATCACATCGTGCGGCCCGATCTG
>JBBSAN010000978.1:0-2624 GCA_038252265.1 Chloroflexia bacterium | reverse complement strand
TGAGGTTTGAGGTTTGAGGTTTGAGGTTTGAGGTAATTGCGCTGAAGATTCGCCCCCACCTCGTACCTCGTACCTCCAACTTCAAACCTCAAACCTCAAACTTCACACCTCGTCTCTACTTGGGTGCCACCGCATAGACCAGCCCAACACGGGTCAGGGTGAAACGGTCGCGCACGGCCTGGGGCGGGTCGGGACCGGCAAAGCCGCCGACATAGACCGGGTGCCCGGCGGCCTGGTCGGCGGCTAGGTCGGCGGCCCACGCGTCGGGGTTGCCCGAGACCAGAGTCAGGTCCAGGCGGCGGTGCTCCACAAACTGGTAATAGCGCAGGACGCAGATCGCTTCCCAGTCCACATAGACCCGCGCGGCGGGGGCCGCCGCCGCCAGGAAGGTCAGCGCCGCATCGCGGGCCACGGTGTCGCCGCTGCGGTCCTGCGCGGGCAGCCGCCCCACCATCAGCCCCAGTGCGACCACGATCAGGGCCGTCCCCAGAACCGGAGCGATTTTAGATTTTGGATTTTGGATTTTAGAGATACGTAAAAGTCGTGATCCAAAATCTAAAATCCAAAATCTAAAATCTAAAATGCCGAAGCCGAGGGCGAGGGTCAGGAACAGATAGCTGGGGATCAGGTAGATATGGCCGATGATGCCATAATTGATGGCGAAGATGAAGTTGCCGAGGATCAGCAGCACCAGCAGCAGCCCCACCGTCCGCAGCCGGGGCAGCCACAGCAGGCGCAGCAGCCCCCACAGCGCCAGCACCGCTCCCAGGTTGCCGAACTGGGCCACCACCTGATCGCCGCCGAAGATGATCCGATCCCACTGGCTCTCCAGGGTGAAGGGGTAGGCAAAAATCTGCCCCTGGAACGGGGTGCCCCGCGCCAGGTAGAGCACGTCGGCCCAGGTTTTTGGCTCGCCCCAGTAGTAGACGTAGCCGCGCACGAAGCGGTAGACGAGGAAGAGATAGGGGGTGAGCCCGAGGGCGAACGCGCCCAACCCCAGCGCCCAGCGCCCCAGCCGCGCCCCCAGCGGTTCACTTCGCCGCGTTGTCACCTCCAGCGCCAGCAGAAAGAGGCCGTAACCGGGGACGAGCATGATCGTCGTGCCGTGGTGGGTGAAGCTGAGGCCCAGCACCAACCAGAACCCAGCCCAAAGGCGGGTCTGCCCCGTCGCCCGCCAGCCCAGCAGCAACGCCACCGCCAGCGCCACCAGTAGCGCGTTCAGCGCATAGCTGCGGGCCACCACCGCCTGCGCCCACAGTGTGCCCGCCGCCGCCAGCAGCAGCCCGGCCCCCACGCCGACCCCGGCCCGCGCCAGCGGAGGGGCCGCCGCCGCATCCCCGGCAGGCGTGGCACGAAGGTTGCCCCAGTAGGCGATGGTGGGATAACCCAGCAGGTGGTAGACGATGCCGGTGACGATGCCGCAGGCCAGCGCGGCATAGACCGCCGAACTGAGGTTGACCCGGTAGGCCACATCGCCCACCGGCAGGAAAGTGAAGAGCTTGTTGAGCAGGGTATAGAGCGGGTAGCCGGTGGGATGGGGCACGGCCAGGATCGCGCCGGTAAACTGGAACTCGCCACTGTCCCCGACCAACACGCTGGGGGCGAGGGTCCGCAGATAGAGAACGAGCGCGATAAGGGTGGTGATCGCCCCCGCTGCGAGGGGCAGGCGAGGCGTGGTCATAGCGGGGCGTTGAGGAGCGAGCGATACCAAAGGGGCGTGTCCTGCCAGCTAAATTAGCCGTACCCCGGCGGGCCGGGGCCATTGCCGCAGGCGGGGGCTTGTGGTATAGTACACACCATACCACAGAGATAGAGAGGCCGCAAGTTGCGCATTGGCATCGTCACGGATATTCACGCTAATCTTGCCGCGTTTGAGACAGTTCTTGCCCAATTAAAAGCAGAAGGCGCTACCGAACGGTTGTGGTGCCTGGGCGATGTGGTGGGCTACGGCCCCTTCCCCAACGAATGCCTGGATATGCTGCGCGACTATGAGCACGTCTGCCTGCCCGGTAATCATGACTGGGGGGCGATTGGCCGGGCCGACCCTAACCTGTTCAACAATGAGGCGCGCTTTGTCCTTGACTGGACCGCCGAACACCTGACCCCCGATAACCGCGCCTACCTGGAAGCTCTGCCCGACATTATCCACATGCCCGATGTGCCGTTCACCCTGGTCCACGCCAGCCCCCGCGACCATATCTGGGAATACTTGCTGGAGCCGCAGGAAGCCGCCGAGTGCTTCCCCTTCTTCGAGACCACCTATTGCCTGGTCGGCCACACCCATGTGCCCGCCGTCTTTCGCCAGGTGCCGCCCGAAGGCGAGGTCAAGATGATCATGCCGGAGCCGAGCGAGGCGGTGCGCCTGAGCACCATTCGGATGATCATCAATCCCGGCAGCGTCGGTCAGCCCCGCGACCACGACAACCGCGCCCACTACGCCATCCTCGACACCGACGAAAATACCCTCCACTTTGGCCGGGTCGAATACCCTATCGCCGTCACCCAGGGTGCCATGCAAGCCCTGAACTTCCCCCGCCGCCTGATCAGCCGCCTCGACTACGGGTTCTAAGGCGAGCCAATCTCCGCGCCCGCTAACCTGTCCAACCAACCCCAGGCTGTCATCC
>JBBSAN010000977.1:0-2625 GCA_038252265.1 Chloroflexia bacterium | reverse complement strand
TCACGCTTCATCGCTCATCGCTCATTGCTCATTGCTCGTCCCTCGTTACGCCGGGAGAGGGTCGGAGACGGGGGCCGAGTCCGGTGTGTCGGCTGCGCGGGGTTCGGCGAAGCCGCGCAGCAGCAAGAGCGACCCCCAGCCGATGATCGCCGCCGCGAGGAAGAAGATCTGGAGCGGGTTGACTAGCAGGCCGCCGATGTTGAGCATGTTGCTGCCCACCAGGGCCAGCAGCGCGCTCGCCAGCAACGGGCCAAGCGCTGCTGTCAGTCCGGTGATGGTGTTGAACGCCGCAAAATAGGCCGGGTCGGCACGCGGGGTCAGCTTCATCAGCAGGTTGCTCACCGACAGTTGCAGCCCGGCATCGCCCAGCCCGGCCATCCCCACCTGTAGGATCAGTAGCGGCCACAGCCCGGGCGTGCCTACTGTGGTCAGGGCCAGCACCCCCAGGCTGGTCGCCCGCAGCGCGGTGGAGATGATGACGACCGGGCGGCAGCCCCAGCGATCGACGGCCCGGCCCCATAACGTCAGGCTGCCCAGGTTGAGCAGGGTCTGCCCGGCGGTGAGCAGCGTCACCACGGTAAACGACAGGCCCAGCGTTTTCAACCAGTAGACGTTGACGAACGGCAGCGCCAGCCAGATGCCGAAGCTCCAGGTGGTGCGGGCGGTGATGTAGCGGCGCAAGACCGGGTCACTCATGGCCCGGCGAATGGGGCGCAGCAACCCGTCGCCGGGAACCGGTGCGACGGCGGCGGGGGCATGGGGCGTGTTTCCCAGCAGCCAGGCCGTGATCGCCCCCGCCCCGGTGCCGATAGCAAACACCAGGGCGAAGATCAGCGGATGGGGCTGGCCCGCCCAGGCCGGACCCGCCGCCCACCCGCGCCCGTTGTCGAGCACCCAGCCGACGATGGGGGCGACCATCAGGTTCACCAACCCGGTCAGCATCCCCCGTCGTGCCCAGTAGCGCCCCCGTTCGCGCAGCGGCACCACATCGGTCGCCCACGACAGCCAGCCGATCGTGCCGATCGCGTCCAGCGCATTGTAGGCGGTGACCAGCCCCAGCAGCACCCAGAAGAGTGCCGGGTTCAGGTCGGGCGCGGCCCAGGCGACCAGCGGCAGCAGCATCAGCGGCAGGTTGAACACCCGCGCCCCCACCAGCCCTAGCAGCGCCAGGCGCTTGCGTCCCCCGCCGGGCCGCATCAGCCGCGGGGCTACGATCTGGGCCAGCCGCATCAGTGCCGGGATCGTGGTCAGCAGGCCGATTTGCCAGGCTGTCGCCCCCAGGGCCAGCGCCCATCCGGTCAGCGGCACGCCGAGGATACAGACGTACATGACCGTCCAGACCATGCCCTCGGCGATCATCAATTGTTGCGCCCGCCGCTGTTCGGCAGGCCGTAAGGTGATAGGAGCGTTTAGCATGACAAACCGTCCCGGTGGCCCCCGTATGTGGTGATGGCCCACAGCAGTGGGGGCCGGATTTCTGACTCTCAATTTCTAAGCTTACTATATCCAGAACGTCCAACCCATCCCATCGGCTACATCGTTAGACCGATCTTCCGCCCTGGTATTTGCCCCGCCCCTTGTTTCGCGTGCGTTAAAGATGTACAATGTATATACATTCGATACCTTCACCGATGAGGTACAACATGGCTAAAATTCCCCAGTTCGCCAGCGAGCAAGAAGAGTCGGATTTCTGGGATACCCATTCCATCACCGACTATCTTGACGACACAACCGAAGTCGATGTGATCTTCATAGATGCCCGCCCGCCTCAGGAGACGATCTCGCTGGGGCTGGAACCGGCGGCGATCACCCGCTTGAAAGCCGTGGCGCAACAACACGACATGGGCTACCAGATGTTGATCCGCCAGTGGTTGATGGAACGGCTAGACCAAGAAGCCGGGTAAATTGCACGTTACAGGTTGGAGTGATGCATGGACGAGCGGATTGACGGTTTTATCTGGCTTGAGTGGGTGATCGAGAAGCTGCTGACCAAGCACGGTGTTAGTCCGGAAGAAGTAGAAGAAGCATTTTCCAATCAGCCCTATAAGATACTCCGCGCTCCAGACGGTAAGTATCGACTATATGCTCGTTCCGACAATGGTCGTTATCTGTTCATCGTCTTTAGCTGGCAAGGACGCCTGGCGCGGATCATCTCTGCCCGTGATATGGACGATGCTGAGCGGCGCTTGTACAGCCGCAAGTGAGGTGCAACATGGCTAAAACTCCACAATTCGCCAGCGAACAAGAAGAGTCGGATTTCTGGGATACTCATAGTTCGGTTGATTACATGGACGATATGGTTGAAGTGGACGTGCGGTTCGTGGATGCCCGCCCGCGCAAGGAGCAGATCTCGTTGCGGCTGGACCGGGAGACGATCACGCGGCTGAAAGCGGTGGCCCAGCAGCGTGGCATCGGCTACCAGACGTTGATCCGCATGTGGGTGATGGAGCGGCTGAACCAGGAAGCGCGGTAAACCGTGCCATCACCTATCCTTGTGGTATAATAGAGAGTTAGCGGCCCAGTAGCGCCGCCGGTCCCATCGTGTGAAGGAGTGTAATCCAGGTCTATGCCAATTTATGAATACGAGTGCAAGGTGTGCCGCCAGCGCTTTGAAAAGCTCCAGTC
>JBBSAN010000976.1:0-2628 GCA_038252265.1 Chloroflexia bacterium | reverse complement strand
GATCGCCTGTACACAGGCGGATCGGTGCACGGGTGCCACCTCGTCCAGCCCGTCCAGCAGCAGTAGCAAGCGGTCCCCGCTACCCAGGGCCGCCCGATCCGCGCGGGCACCTGATATTTGTCTTGTAGCTCGGCCACCAGCCAGTCCGCCAGCGGAGGCCGTTGCTCTGCCCAGGTCGTCAGGTGGAACACCGCTGGGATCCGCTGGGTCGGGTCGCGGTCCGCCCGCGCGAGCCGGGTGCGCGCTAACTCTAGCAGCAGCGTCGTCTTCCCCGCCCCGGGCGCGCCCAGGATCAAGAGGCTGCCGGGGCTGCGGTCATACACTTCACCGATGGTGATCCCCTCCCGCAGCGGGAGAGCCGGACGGTCGGGCAGTTCCAGAACGAAGCGCCAGGGGTTGGCAAGGACATCGGGGGCCTCCTGCAACCCCAATTTTATCCGGGTAGCCGCATAAAGCGACGGCTCCAGCACCCCTGCGATCCAGCTATCCCGCACACGGGTGATTAAGGCGCGGCGGTTCTGCAGCTCCTCGGGGGAGAGCATATCTCCTGCTGGGGGCGAGGCTGCCGGAGAAAGGGCTACGGGAGGATCGGCGGCGGTTTGCAGCAGCGTCGCCACCAGGTTCGCGCCCAGGCCCACGACAAGACCCACGACAGCACCCAGCACCCCGCCCTGAGGATCACTCCAGACCGCCAACCCCAGAGCGAGGCCAATAATTCCCCCATAAATCAGGACGTAGCGCAGGCGGATTTTCACAGAGCGCAGGCCCTCTCCCATCGGACGTGAGGCGATAGCAAACCAGGGTTGCGCGGTGCCGCGCGACCCCAGCAAGCGGGCACTTGACGATATGCCAAGGCGGGGGTACAATGAGGCTGCTACACATCATCATCCCGCCCAGCCCGCCGCTAGCCTCTCCGCTATGCGGCGGTCGTGTTTTCCCTTCCCTATTGTAGCAGGGCGAGATCCTGCGGGCAAGTAAAAATAAACACAGTCCGCCCTGCTGGCAAGAGACAGCGGGGGCGGTTGCTTTGGTGAGATAGGATCGTCATCTCCCCTACCCCACCGCACCACAGCCCAACCAGGTGGGACGCTCCCCGTCCCGCTAACGTGCAAGAGTGCACGTGGACCTGCTAATCCACCACGCAGAGGCGCAGGTCCTGCCCTGTGGTCAGGGTCACGCGCAGGGCCACCGGCAGGACGGCAGTGGGCGTGTCATACTCGCACGCGATACGGTGGACCTGCCCACTCCCCCGGGGCAAGGCGGCGATCACGTCCTGGAGCGTCCAATCCCGAGGGACGGCCGCGCCGACCAGCGCCCGGCGGGCGGCCGCACACGAGGCCGCATAGGCATCCCGCAGCGTCTCTTCGTCGGTCTCGCTGTTCGTGCCGTCAAACCCCGCCCAGGCGGCACCCGCGTAAAAGGCCAGCTTATGGGGGGCAGCGACCACCCAGCCCTCCACCCCTTCGACGGACCAGTCATCCGGGGTCTGGAAGGCCCACACGGTCTGTTCCGGCGGCACCGGCTGCCACAGCGCGGGCGGGGCCGAGGCCGTGCCCACCCCCCAGCAGCCGGGGCCGTAAAAGAGATCCCCATCCGGCGGCCCCGGCTGCCACCACAACTGGTGTAGCGTTAGCCGCGCTGCGGCCCCCGCCCGCAGCCGATACGTCGGGGGCGCGAGGAGGGGCAGCAGCGTTTCGTGCCCGTAGGAGTAGGGTTCGGCGGCGGTGTCGGGGGCCAGGATCACCTGGAGATCCGGCTCCACCAGCAGGGGCGGCGCGCGATACGCGCAGAGTTCGGACGGCCCGGTGCGCTGCACCTCGGCGAACGACTCGACGGTCGCCGCCGGTTGCCACGGCGCGGCCACGAACCAGGGCAGCGTCGCGGCCCGGGCCGGGTTGATCGCGTAGGCGGCTTCGACCCACTCGGGCCGCAGGGCCTCCCGTGGTTGTGCGGCCAGATAGGCAAACAGTTGCGTCTCGACCCAGGCATGGAGCGCCGCCAGCCGCGCGTCGGCCACCACGCCCTGCCGCGACGGCGCGCGCGGTGTGACCGGCGCGCCCTGCCGCACGGTCAAATGGTAGAAAAAGTGCCCCTGGAACGGGGTGGCAACCGGGATGATCTGCCCATACCAGTTGATCGCGGAGCGGTCGGCATAGCGGCTATAGGGCCGCCGGCCAAACCCGAGGCGAATCGGACAGCCCGCATAGCTGCCGGTGAACAGGGTGTGCAGGGTTTCCAGCCAGGTAGGATCGGCCGTGACGACCGGCTGCCCGTCCAGCCGAATCGTCAGGAGATCATGATACCCCTGGGCCGGACTGCCGTCCGTCGTGGGGCGCAGGATCCGGTCCAGGGGCGCGGGCGTCGGGGACACCGTGGTGACCGCGATCCACAAGCCGGTGGGCGGCGGGGTCGGATCGACCGTCAAGCGCTCGTCCCAGGAGGTGTAGTAGGCAGCATCGTTCCACCAGCGGCTCGTGTCCACCATCAGTTGCCACCCCCGACTGCGGAACGTCACTGCGGTCACATCCGCATGGGCCAGGAGCGCGTGCAGGCCCAACCCCATCGGCTGCTGATCGAGTGCCACCTGCGGATCGGCAAAGTGCGAATCGGCCAGGCGGAGCAGGGTGT
>JBBSAN010000975.1:0-2629 GCA_038252265.1 Chloroflexia bacterium | reverse complement strand
ACTAACCACCCGCCACTAACCACTCGCCACTCGTCACGCTTGCTAAAACAGGCGTGAGATGGTATAATCAGCCTAGACCAACACCGCCGGTGAAAAGTGGGTGACCCCCACTTTTCGTGTTGTAAGGACCAAATTTTGTGGTACGGGCAGAGTTGCCCGTCAGCTTTAGGGGGTTATCAGCGATGAAGAGCGACTTTTATGCGGCCATCGCCCAGATCGCCAGCGAGCGATCCCTCTCCAAAGATGTCATTATCGAGAGCGTGGAGCAGGCCCTGATTTCGGCCTACAAGCGCATGATGGGCACCGACCAGAACGTGACGGTCAGCATAGACCCGGTCACCGGGATCGCGCGCGTCTACAGCGAAAAGCTGGTCGCCGAAGAGGTGACCGACCCGCGCACCGAGTTGAGCCTGGCCGAAGCCCGCGCCGTGGACCCGCAGGCCGAGATCGGCAGCTATGTGCCCGTCGAGACCACCCCGGCCAACTTCGGGCGCATCGCCGCGCAGACGGCCAAACAGGTGGTCATGCAGCGCATCCGCGAGGCCGAGCGTGACCGCGTCTTTGTGGACTACAACGACCGCATCGGCGATATCATCAGCGGTGTGGTCCAGCGCACCGAGCAGCGCGACCCGAACCGGCCCGACGGCCCCGGCGCGATCATCCTGGAGTTCGGCAAGGTCGAGGCGGTGCTGCCGCCCGGCGAACAGGTGAAAAGCGAGCGCTATCGCGTGGGCCAGCGCCTGCGGGTGCTCTTGCTTGATGTGCAGCGCAACCAGCGCGGGCCACAACTGGTGGTCAGCCGGGGACACCGCAACATGCTGCGCCGCCTGCTGGAACTGGAAGTGCCGGAAATCCATAACGGCACCGTGGAGATCAAGGGTATCGCCCGCGAGGCGGGCACCCGCTCGAAAGTGGCGGTCGCTTCGCGCCAGGAGGGCCTGGACCCGGTGGGGGCCTGCGTGGGGATGCGCGGGATCCGTATTCAGAACATTGTCAACGAATTATATGGTGAGAAGATCGATATCGTCGCCTGGCATCCCGATATGTCGGTGTTCATCGCCAACGCGCTCAGCCCGGCCCAGGTGGTCAGCGTCGAACTGCTGGACGACGACAAGACCGCCCAGGTGATCGTGCCCGAACGCCAGTTGTCGCTCGCCATCGGCAAAGAGGGCCAGAACGCCCGGCTGGCGGCCAAGCTGACCGGCTGGCGGATTGATATCAAGAGCGTCCGCGCCACCCTGGGCGACGAGGACGAGGATCTGACCCGGCACGTCGAAGCCCTGCGCGAAGGGGTCAACCCGGAAGCGCTGATGGACCTGTCCATGGTGCCCGATTTCACCGTGCCGATGCAGCAGGACGAGCGCCGTAAGGTACGCCCGAACAACACGGTGGTCTTCCAGAACCAGATGTATGGCCCCCTGCCGGAAGACATGGTCGGTGAAGTGGTGCGGCTGCGGGTCGTTGATCGCACCTTGCAGGTGCGGACCGATACGCGCATTCTTGCTACCTTCCCGCTAGAGGTGGCCCAGACGATCGCGGCAGACGCTGCGGCGGACGACGATCTGGCCCCGCTGCTGGAAGATACCGCGCAGGTGGCCGAACTGTAGGAGTTCTCTGAAATCAGGCACCAGAAATCAGCTTTCTCGCGTGGTCAGCTCTTCTGATTTCTGGCGTCTGATTTCTCGTTTTAAGCAAGTGATGGGCACATGAAAGGCAAAGCAAAAGGGCCTCGGCCCAAGCACATTCCTCAGCGGACCTGTGTCGCCTGCCGCCAGGCGAACGCCAAGCGGGGCCTGGTGCGGGTGGTGCGGACCCCCCTGGGGACGGTCGAAATTGATGAAGGGGGCAAAAAATCGGGGCGCGGCGCATATCTGTGCCGCACCCGCGATTGTTGGGATTCGGCCCTCAAGAAGAAATCTTTAGAATATGCTCTTAAAACGGCGATTAGCCTGGAAGATAAAACGATCTTGCAGGCCTATGGCGCAGCCTTGCCACCCCGAATGGACTCGGACTATGCGGATCCCGCCGGTGACGGCGTGCGGGAGGAGACAGCCACTTCGGTTGTTGCGGACGTGTAACGGCCCTTGCTCCCGCCGGTTGCCGGTTTGGGCGCAAGTGGTAGGTATGGTAGGGTAAAGGCTTGCCCGGGAGGTTGGAAACACATGACTAGTCGAAACAGGGGAAGTGGCGGACCGCCGCGTAATGCGCGGCAGACTCCGCCGGTGACAGCGCCCGTTGATGGAGAGACTCCGGTCGCTCCGGTCGAAGGGACGGAAGAAGAAGAAGAAGTCATCGTCGTACCGAGAGGTCGGGCGGCGCGTCCGATTGCCCCGACCGGTGGGCGTATTCCGGGGGGCGCGAATCGTCCGGGGCAGGGCTACCGGCCCAGCGGCCCCGGTGGGCGTCCCGGTGGCCCGCAGGGCCGTCCGGGTGGCGGTGGGGGACCGGGAGCCGGTCAGCGCGGGCCGGGTGGCGGCAATAACCGTGGTCCCGGCGGGCGACCGGGCCAGACCATTCCAGGGCGCGGTCCCGGTGGGTTTGGCGGCGGGCGCCCCGGTCAGCGCGGCCCTCAGCCGATGCGGGGCGCGCCGGTGGTGCAGCGCGCCCCGGCAGAACTGCCGCCGATGTT
>JBBSAN010000974.1:0-2631 GCA_038252265.1 Chloroflexia bacterium | reverse complement strand
GCTTCGGTCGCCTGGGCCGAGACCCCGCCCCTCAAGGTGCTGGGCCAGCGTGACCAACCTGCCCCCGATGCCCCCAGTATTTCGGTCTTTTTCCCCGCCTACAACGACGGGGGAACGATCGCCAGCATGGTGCTGGAGGCGCTGCGAACCTGTGCCCGGCTGACCGATGATTACGAGGTGATCGTTGGCGACGACGCCAGCAGCGACTATACCGCCGAGGTGCTGGACGACCTGGCCGCGCACTATCCCCAGGTGCGCGTGCTCCACCACCGGCGCAACCTGGGTTATGGCGGCAACGTCCGCAGCGGCTTCGCGGCGGCGACCAAAGAGCTGGTCTTCTACACCGACGGCGACGCCCAGTACGATCCGCGCGAGCTGGCGCTGCTCTACCCGAACATGACCTCCTACGTGGATATTGTGCAGGGCTACAAAATCGAGCGCAACGATCCGCTGGTGCGGATCGTCATCGGCAAGATTTATCACTGGACGGTTAAGCTGCTCTTTGGCCTCCGCGTGCGCGACACCGACTGCGACTTCCGCCTGATCCGCAAGAGCGCCCTGGACCGCTTCCAACTGAAGTCCACCAGTGGCACGATCTGCGTGGAACTGGTCAAGAAGTTGCAGGACACCGGGGCGCACTTCGCCGAGGTGCCGGTCCACCATTATCACCGCGTCTACGGGCGCAGCCAGTTCTTTAATTTCCCCCGCCTGTGGCGCACCGGGGTGCAATTGCTGGCCCTGTGGTTTGAACTGGTGGTGCAGCGCCGCCATCTGCGGAAGGCCCGCCGCCGTCCCGCCGTGCAGAAGGGGCCTTAGCGGCCATGCCGTATCGCGCAGGCACATACACCGGACGCCGGGTGATGATCACCGGGGGGCTGGGCTTCGTCGGCAGCAACCTGGCCCGCCGCCTGGTCGAATTGGACGCCGAGGTACTGCTGGTGGACTCGCTGGTGCCGCAGTATGGCGGCAACCTGTTCAATATCAGCGGCATCGAAAACCGGGTGCGGATCAATATCGCCGACATCCGCGACGTGAACAGCCTGCGCTATCTGGTGCAGGGGCAAGATTATATCTTCAACCTGGCCGGGCAGGTCAGCCACCTCGACAGCATGACCGACCCCTACACCGACCTGGACATCAACTGCCGCAGCCAACTCACCCTGCTGGAAGCCTGCCGCCAGTACAACCCCGGCGTCAAGATCGTCTATGCCGGGACGCGCCAGCAGTACGGCAAACCTGACTACCTGCCGGTGGACGAACGCCACCTGATGCACCCCACCGACGTGAACGGCATCAACAAGATGGCGGGGGAGTGGTACCACATCGTCTACAACAACGTTTATGGCCTGCGCGCCACGTCGCTGCGGATGACCAATACCTACGGCCCGCGCCAGTATATGCGCGACTCGCGCCAGGGTTTCCTCGGCTGGTTCATCCGCCAGGTGGTGGAGAACAAAGAGATCACCCTCTATGAGCCGGGCACGCAGATCCGCGATTATAATTATGTAGACGACGCAGTAGACGCCTTCCTGCGCGCCGGGATGTCGGACGAGGCGAACGGCCAGGTCTTCAATCTGGGGGGTGAGCACCTGTCGTTGCTGGAGACCACCAAGCTGCTGATCGAGGTGGCCGGCTCCGGTTCCTTCCGCCTGATCCCGTTCCCGCCGGAACGCAAGGCCATCGACATCGGCGATGTCTACAGCAGCTACGCCAAGATCCAGGACGTGATGGGCTGGGAGCCGCGCATCCCCCTGGCCGAAGGGCTGGCCCGCACGGTCGAGTTCTACCGTGCCAACTGGCGGCAATACTGGTAAAGGATGAGGGATGAAGTAAGAATTAAGAAAAACGCATTGAGCTTTTTAATTCTTACTTTTTAATTCATCCTTCGCCCACGGAGTGTAGGTTATGAGCATCAACGCACCGCCGCGCCCGATCCCGTTGAATGATACCCGTCCGCAGTACGAGCAGATCCGCGACGAGGTGCAGGTGGCGATCAACCGGGTGCTGGACCGCAGCTACTTCATCCTGGGGGAGGAAGGGGCCGCCTTCGAGCGCGAGTTCGCCGCCTACCTGGGGGTGAAGCACGCCGTGGGGGTGAGCAACGGCACCGACGCGATCCATATCGCCATGCGGGCGCTGGGCATCGGGCCAGGCGACGAAGTGCTGATCCCACCGCACACGGCGACCTTCAGCGCGCTGGGCCTCTCGATGGCCGGAGCCACGCCGGTCTTTGCCGACTGCGAATTGAGCACCGGCAACATCGACCCCTGGCTGGTCACGAAGGCGATCACCCCCCGGACAAAGGCGATCATGCCGGTGCATCTGTATGGGCAATCCTCCGACCTCGACCTGATCCTCAAGGCCGCCGCGCAGCACGGCATCCCGGTGGTGGAGGACGCTGCGCAGGCGCACGGAGCCACCTATGGCGACCGGCGCGTGGGGACGCTGGGCAGGCTGGGCTGCTTCAGCTTCTACCCGACGAAGAACCTGGGGGCCTACGGCGACGGCGGGGCGGTCGTCACGAACGATGACGACCTGGCCGCCGCTATGCGTAAGCTGCGCAACGGCGGGCAGAGCGACCGCTACCACCATGACGTACAGGGCTTTTGCAACCGGCTGGACGAGATCCAG
>JBBSAN010000973.1:0-2635 GCA_038252265.1 Chloroflexia bacterium | reverse complement strand
GTCCCCACCAGCGGGGTCAGCGCGGCGCGCATATCCACCGGCTTCACCGCCAGGATCACCGTGTCGCTCCAGGCCACCGCGTCGGTGTTGTCATAGCTGGTTCGCACGCCCCAGCGCGCCGCCAGCCGCTCCAGCTTGCCGTGTGAACGGTTTGTCACCAGGATCGCGTCGGCCTGGAGCACGCCCGCGCTCAGCACCCCGGCGATAAAGCTCTCGGCCATGTTGCCCGCGCCAATAATCGCTAAGCGTTCGTCCATCGTGGTACCCTCCAAGGCAATAAAAATCCTCGTCCTCACTCAGGACGAGGTAAAACCCCGCGGTACCACCTGCATTAGTCGGGTAGCGACTCGCTCTGCCAGTACGGGGCGACATCGGCCCGATACTGCTCCCCACGGTAACGGAGGGAATCCGGCGCTGCTTAACCACCCCAGCGGGCGTTTTCACAGGCGACTCACGGGTGGGTTCGGCGTGCCGGACGATACTGGCTCTCACTCTCCCAGTTCGCTGGCCTCGCAGGGGACAGGCCTACTATTCCCGCTCAACGTCTTTACAATATGCTATTGTCTTTTATATAGCACAAACCTGCGACCGCTGTCAAGCACTACGCCGCGTTGGCAGCGCAAGATCGGTCGAATGGCGGGGCGGCCACCTCACGATGATGGGGCCGGGTTGCCGGCCAGGGAATACTCGGCGGGGGCGAAAAAGACCAGGATCGCCAGGTCTTCGGTGATGCTGTGGAAGCGGTGTTCGACCCCAGCCCCCACGAACACGACCGACCCTGCGCGCACCGCCCGGTCCTCCGCGCCGACGCGGATCTGGCCCGCCCCGCGCACGATGTAGTAGACCTCGTCTTCGGTGTGCGGCCCTTGCGGATCCACGCCCTCGGCGGGCAACTGGTACAGCCCCATGCTGAGGGTCGGCACGCGCAAAAACTCCAGGTAGGCCCGTCCCGCCTGCTGCCCGGCCCCTAGCAGATCCGCGATCTCAAACGCTTCCATCGGCTATAACCTCCTCACCGGCGCGACCGGCCCACGCCCTTGATCACGCCGCTGTCAGCGGAGCGATCAGGGCCGGGCCGTCGTGCGCGACATTGTTGACCGCCGTCGAAACCGCGTAAAGATGCACCCGGTCGGCGGGCGGCGGCTGGATCCGCGCCAGGAGTTGCACCGGGTCGGCCAACTGTGGGTCGAGCCAGCGTTCCTCAGCGGCGCGTGGCAGGATGATCGGCATCCGCGCATGGACCGCCGCCAGTTGCGGAGTGGCTTCGGTGGTCAGGATCGTGTAACTCTGTAGCTCCTGCCCATCCGGCCCCCGCCAGATATCGTACAACCCGGCGAAGGCGAACAGTTCCTTGTCGCTATCGGCCAGTTCCATGAAGAAAGGCTGCTTCGGCCCTTTCGCCCCGGCCCCTGCCTGCCACTCGTAGTAACCGGTAGCGGGCACCAGGCAGCGCTGGCGGCGCAGCGGCGTGCGGTAGGTCGGCTTGTCGGCCACCGTTTCTACCCGCGCATTGATCGTGGAGTAGTCGCCTTTCGGGGATTTGGCCCAACTGGGCACCAGCCCCCACTGCATCAGCGTCAACGTCCGCTCGCCATCCCCGGTAATCACCGGGTTGGCCTGACTGGGGGCGAGGTTATAGCGCGGTTCCAGCGCCACGCCTTGCGCTGTCTTGACCACGCCGAAGCGCTCAATAATGTCGTTCAGGTTCGCATTCAATGCATAACGTCCGCACATAAGTTCCCTCCTTACACGCTTATCCGTTGTCCTCGATCCTGTTTAATATCCCCCACCCACAGGCCAAAGCGGAAAGGCCCGGCGTCATCCCGTGCCTTCCGCCCCGTCCGTTGGGGTGACGTTGAGCACGCCGGTGAAGTGGTGCGTCGCCTGGCCCTCGCGCAGGAGGAACACATCGTACACCCGCGCCACGCCCAGATCGGTCCGCATCGTCGCTTCAAAGAAGATCGAGTCGGGAGTTTCGGTGAACTTGTCGGTCGAGAGGAGCCGGAGGGTGCCCAGGTGCTGAAGATAATTCTCGAAATGGGTCCGCAGGGCCGCCCGCCCCCGCACGGTGACATCGAACCCGACCAGCACCGCATCCTCGGCATACTGGCACAGCACCCCATCCAGGTCGCCTGCTTCCAACGCGGCGATCTGCCGGTCATAAAACGCGCGTCCCGCAGTCATAGTGATCGAGCCTCCCACGGCCTGTGTGCTGTGCGGGTCGCCCGGTGGGCCAGGCAGCGCCGCGACAGCCGCTATTAAAAAGTGTGGGCCAGGAAAGTGTAGCAGCGTGTTCCCCGCCTGTCAAGATGCAGACGCACCGGGCAGAGTAGACCTGAAGCCAGATTGAATTGCTCCTGATAATGTGCTAGGATGTGGGAGATCAGATGCACTAATGATAGTAAGTACAAGTGCGGACGCATGGGCGCGGGCCGCAGGTGTTAGAGAAAGGACAGGAAGCCATGGTTGCCTTCAAGTATGGGTTATCGTTCGCGCTCCTGGCGTTGGTGCTGGGGCTGGGCGCATTCGCCGCCGCTGCGACCTCCGCGCCCGCACCACGGCTGACCGCGCACTTCGCCGCCATCGGCGACTATGGCACGTCGAGCCAATCCGAACTGGACGTGGCGAACCTGGT
>JBBSAN010000972.1:0-2636 GCA_038252265.1 Chloroflexia bacterium | reverse complement strand
GGGTCGGTCAGGGCATTCCCCAGGATACGCCGCCGTTGGTGCGTTCCCAGAGCCAAACATAGTCGGGGTTGTTGAAAGCCTCCCAGCCCACCTGGTCGGAGGGGTCAGTTCTTGCTAATGACAATTCCTCTGTCTTCACTGGGGCAGTGGACGGAGCAGGTAATTGGCGTAGTTCCGGCTGCCCAGGTGAAGGCGCTCGGCGATCCAGCCCACCGTCATCACCGTTTCCGCCCGCAGGCGCCGCGCGATCGCGACCTTCCCCGGGTCGCCTTTGCGGCGGGCACGCAGTTCCCGCTCGGTCCACTTCCGCCGTTTCAGCTCCTCGGCGATAATCCGCTTCGCTTGCGCTTCCCCGCTTTCGGCCCGCTCCGTTCCGTAATGCTCCGCCCCCAGCCGACGGGCCATCTTTCCCAGCAGCTCCACCCGAAATGCCTCGTCCCCCAGGCACCAGCCACGCCGGATGGGCTGGTACTCGCTTGATTCCTCTGCGGCCCGCTGCGCTTCCACCCGCGCTTCCAGTTCGCGCCGGCCCGCCCAGCTGTCCTTCGGAATGCCGTGCTCCCCCAGCAGCCGGTCCACGCGCAACCACTCCGGACGTCGGGACGGTGCCAGCACATACGCCGCCCAACTGCTCCAGACGAACGCCCGCAGCGGCTGACCCGGCTTCACCAGTCTGGCGCGTGCGGGGTTGAGATGCACATAGTCGCAGACCGTCTTCAGGTAGCCGCCGTCTGAGCCATCGACGAGCAGCGACTTGTAGCGGCCGCTGAAGAGATGACCGACGAGCTTGTGCCGGCGATTGAACCGGCCGGTGTAAGTGCCCAGAAACCATTTCATCCCCGCGACGAGGTTCGGCTGGGGCGTTTCGAGGACGAGATGGAAATGATTGGGCAGGAGGACAAACGCGTGCACCTGCCAGCCGGTCTTGCGGCAGGCCTCGCCCAAGGCCTCGACAAAGGCGGTGCGATCCTGATCGTCCCGGACGATGGCTTCGCGCCGATCGCCGCGACTGACGATGTGATATAACGCACCCGGATACTCGACTCTCAGCTTGCGGGCCATGGAGGTGAGCGTGCCCGCCAGTCACCACGTGTCAATACTCAGAACTGACCCCGCTTCTGGTACTTCGGCAAGCATGCGAAGGGGCTGAAATCTGGTTGAAACGGGCACCGGCACGGATTTCAGCGGACTAGTTTGGGTGGAGGCGCGTGGTCCGCGACCTGAAGCCGGGCGTGAGGGCCCAGCGTCATTCGCCTGGGACAGGATCACTCGCTCCGGGACGTCCGAAGGATTTCTAAGGGGTATCCGGACGACGGGCGGCGCTCGGATAGGTCCACGGCAACCACGCTTTCGGGTCGGCTCGGACTGCGTCGGCGTTGCGCGCGATGCTCAACAGGTAGTCGAAGGGTTTTTCCCCGTTGAGCCGGCAGGTTTGGATCAGGCTCATGAACACGTCGCCGACCCACGCTCCCTTTTGGGTTTTGTATCCCATCGAGTTTTTGCGATGCAGGATCGCCATTTTCAGCATCCGTTCGCAGGCATTGTTGTCCAGGGGTGCGCCGGGTTCGCGCAAGAAGAGCGTCAACGCCTCCCAGTGCCCGAGCAGGTATCCAATGGCCTTGCCCAATCCGGAGTTGGGTTCGGCCTTCTTTTGGTCGATCTGTTCGTTCAACCACCGGTGGAGCTCTTCCATGACCGCTGCGCTCCGGGTTTGGTGGTACAGCAGTCGCTGCTCCGAGTTCAGCCCTTCTTCTCGGGCTTCGGCATCCGCACGGTAGACTTCCTTCAATTGGTCCAACACATGGCGGCTTTGGTCGGGAAACGTCGTCGCCACCTCGACGAACTCGCGGCGTCCGTGGGCCAGACAGTTTGCCAAGTGTGTCGGCAATTTCCCGCTCATGTTCCGCGACAGGGCATCGCACATCTGGATCGGCCGTTCCGATCCGGCTTCCCGATGCTGGAGTACCTTGGCCAGGTTTTCCCCGGCATGCTGTCTGCCGGTGAAGAATAGCGCCACCGGATGCGCCTGGTTCCCGGCCAGCACGTTGGTGGTGAAACAGCCTTTGCGCACGGGGCCCGTTCCCGTATCGCCCACCGCTGCGGGGCGGCGCAATTCCGCCACGCGCATGACCGTGTCGTCGTGGTGGACCAACGGCGACTGGGCGGCCTGGCGGGTCAATTCCTCGAAGAGCGGTTGGGCCTGCTCCGCCAACGGTGCCACCTGCTCCCATTGCGTCGACTCGGGCAGGGGCACTCCCAGGCTCGCCTGCAATACGGCCAGCCGGTGGTGGGGCACTCCGGTGCCGTATCTCAATAGCGCAACGCTCACGCCCACCGTGACGTCGTATTTCCCCGTCCCTGCCTCGGCGGGGAGTGGTGCGGTGTAGATCTCCCCGCAACCATCACATCGAAACTTCTCCAACTCCCACACCGTCGCCGTGATCGGCGGCGCGCCCATCAGCCGGATGGCCACGCCCGGCTTCTTTAGCGCGCGCGTAACTATTCAGGTCGATTTCAGCGGAAATGGATAAGGAACAGAGGCCTTGGCAAAGGAGGCGGGATATTCCCGAGTTTTGGACTGGACTCTGAAACTGAGTTGGGCGAGGGTCGACGGCATGGAGTGTGTTATCCAGGGC
>JBBSAN010000971.1:0-2641 GCA_038252265.1 Chloroflexia bacterium | reverse complement strand
CGGCGCGACCACGGCCAGCCCCACAAAAGGGAGCGCCGAGGGCAACGCCGCCGACCAGGCCCGCATCATCCAGTACACCCCCAACCGGCTGGACCTGACCGTCACCAACGCCGAATCGGGCTGGCTGGTGCTCAGCGAGGTCTGGTATCCCGGCTGGACGGCCACGCTGGATGGGGTGCCGGTGCCGGTCGTCCAGGCCGACTATCTCCTGCGGGCCGTGCAGCTTGGCCCCGGCACCCACACGCTGGTCATGGAATTCCGCTCCCGCCCGCTCCTGATCGGCCAGATCATCAGCGGCGCGACGGCGATCGGGGTCGTGCTCGCCGGGCTGGCCCTGGGGCTGGTCCGCTGGCGCAAGCGACGAACCAGGCAGCCCACCCCAGCCCCCGTACTCCTGCCCGAATAGCCGCGCAGGCCCCAAATCAGCCAACCCCCAGGCTTCGCCCCGTACCTCCCAGGTGCGCCGATGGTGCGATTCCTGCTACGGCAGAAGCGCCGGTGGACAGCGCCCACCGGCCTTGCTCCCCTGCGCTGATCGCCCAACCGACTCCCCACTCATGGAAAGGAGTGACCATGAAGGCTTCCCTGCTTTTGTTCGCCAGTTTATTAGCCTTTGGATTCCTTGCTATTCTCAGTCAGCTAGCACCGGCCCCGGCCTTGCAGGCGCGCATGATCCTGCCGCCGGGTGCGCCGCAGGCCACCGTCACCGTCGAACCGCTGCCCCCCGGCGCGACGATCACGACGTATGCCTCCGGCCTCGAATCGCCGATTGCGATGGCCTTTGACACCACCGGGCGGCTGTTCTACACCGAGAAGCACAGCGATGCGTCGGCCACCCAGGGCCGCGTCCGACTGATTATCGGCGGGGCAATCCAGGCCACGCCGGTGATTACCTTCAACGTGGACAGTTGTTCCGAGCGTGGGCTGCTGGGCATCGCCCTGGACCCCACCTTCAACGCCAACCACTACATCTACGTCTATTACACGGCCAACCCCGGCACCACCTGCGGCGCGACAACCAACAACGTGGCCCGCTTCCAGGAGGTCAACGGCAACGGGATCAACCCGACGATCATCTTCTCCTCCACCCAGACCGCCGGGAACCATAACGGCGGCAACATCCACTTCGGCCCCGACGGCAAGCTCTATGTCAGCATCGGCGACAACGCCAACGCCGCCAACGCGCAGGACGTGACCGTAAAGAACGGCAAGATGCACCGGCTCAACCCCGATGGCAGCCCGGCGCCCGGCAATCCGGTCTTTACCCAGACCGGGGCACTACCGTCGCTCTATGCCATGGGGGTGCGGAACAGCTTTGATTTCGCCTTTGACCCGCTCGATGTGACCGCGCCCTATCGCATCTTCGCCAGCGAGAACGGGCCAAGCTGCGACGACGAGATGAACCGCATCGAGCCGGGCTACAACTACGGCTGGCGCGACCCCTACCCCTGCGATGACGCGAATCCTAGCCCGGTCTACAATACCATCCCGCCGCTGTGGTATCTACCGAACGGCCAGTGCTGCGAGGCCCCTACCGGGATCGATGTGTATAGCGGGACCAGTGTGCCGCAATGGCAAAATAACCTCTTTATGTGTGCCTACAGCACCGGCAAATTGCGGCACTTCTATCTCGACCCAACCCGCACCGGGGTGATCACCGAGGCGATGGTCAGTGGCGTGACCTGCAACATGGACATCGCCACCGGGCCGGACGGCGCGTTCTACTACATGGAGGGCGGCGGCTACAGCGCCGGGACAGTCAAACGCATCACCGGCACCGGGCCGACGGCGACACCCAATGTGCCGACCCCGACGATCACTCCCGGCGGCCCCACCCCCTGCCCCGTGCAGTTCAACGATGTCCCCGCTAGCAGCACCTTCTACGACAATATTCGCTGCCTGGCCTGCCGGGGCATCGTCAGCGGCTATCCCTGCGGCGGCCCGAACGAACCGTGTCCCGGCAGCTACTTCCGCCCCGGTAATCTGGTCACGCGGGGACAGGTTGCCAAGATCGTCGCCAACAGCGCAGGCTATGGCGACGTGGTGCCCAGCACGCAGCAGACCTTCGAGGATGTGGCCCCCAGCAGCACGTTCTGGCTGTGGGTCGAACGAGTGGCGGGCCGGGGGATCATCAGCGGCTATCCCTGCGGCGGCGCGGGGGAACCCTGTGTCGCGCCGGGCAACCGGCCCTACTATCGCCCGAACAACGCCGTGACGCGCGGCCAGCTTGCCAAGATCGACACGGTCGCTGCCGGGTACACCGAGACGCCAACCGTCCAGTTTTACCAGGATGTGCCACCGGGCAGCACCTTCTATCTGTACATCGAGCGGCTCGCCAGCCGGGGGATCGTCAGCGGCTACCCCTGTGGCGGTCTCGGTGAGCCGTGCCCACATCCCGGCCCCGGAGCCTACTTCCGGCCCAACAACCCGGTCACGCGCGGCCAAACCGCCAAGATCGTCGCCAGCACGTTCTACCCGAACTGCCAAACCCCGGCGCGGCGGTGAACATGGGGGTTGGGGGTTGGGGGTTGGGGGTTGGTAATTACGGGAAAGTGCTCTTGTAACACCAACCCCAAAACCCCCACCCCCCACCCCAATGGGGTCGGCGCCCGCCCGCCCGAAACCAGTGCCGCGGGGGCGG
>JBBSAN010000970.1:0-2642 GCA_038252265.1 Chloroflexia bacterium | reverse complement strand
TGTGTACCAGAAGCCGTGGGGCACCCACCCCGACGGGCACTATGGCACCTTCTCGGTGCCGGTGCCAGCGGGGGCCGACGGGCGGAGCTATGACCTGACCCTCCATGCGGCGGACAAGGTGATGACCGCGTTGCTGAACGGGGGGCCGACCGAGGTGTTCAGTTGGAAGGGGCCGCCGCACGAGGGCGATTTCGCCGCCAGCCTGGTCCTCAGCCTGGGCGACCGCCTGATCGCCCACGTCCCGCTCTACGACTTCACCCTCCATGAGGGCCGCCTGACCGAAGTGGTGCCGCACCCCGGCCAGACGGTGATCGCCCCGCTGGCCGCGCCGTAGCCGGTTCCGTAGATCGCCTCGCGCCCGCCGATACGGTATAATAGGGGACGAGGAACCGGCCTGCCCTATCTTAAGGAGGCATACTGATGGTTGTGGATACCCGCCCCTCCGGGCTACATATGTCGGCGGCGACCGAGCAGCTAACCTTCGATCTCGATCTGCTCCAGGGGTTGTGGACCAGGGAACAGTATCTCCGGCTGACCGACTCTAACCGTATGTTGGTAGAATTCACCGATGGCAAGTTGGAGGTATTGCCCGTGCCCACCGATCGGCATCAGAGTATTTCGCAGTTCCTACTGATTATCTTGCTTACATTCCTCCAGCCGAGGGGCGGGAAGGTCCAGTATGCGCCATTGCGGCTCCAAATTCGGGAGGGGAAACTCCGAGAGCCGGATTTATTAGTGCTGCGCGACGCTAATGATCCACGCCGCCAAAACGACTATTGGCGGGGGGCCGATCTGGTCATCGAGATTGTCAGCCCGGACAACCCGGAGCGGGACACCGTGGTGAAACGGGCCGACTATGCCGAGGGCAGCATCCTGGAATACTGGATCGTCCATCCTGACGAGGAGACGGTCACCGTGTTGCGGCTGGCCGATGCTCAGTATATCGAGCATGGAGTGTTCCGCCGGGGTGACACGCTGACCTCGGCGCTGCTGCCCGACCTGATTCTGGAAGTGACCGCGCTTTTTGACGCCCGGTGACGCGCATTTCCAAATAGCGTCCCCTCTATAATACCGATCATCCTCCTGTGAGCCATCCACCCATGCCCGATCTGCCGTTCGTCTATCTTTCTGTCCGCACGCCTTATGGCCCCGGTGGGGGGTCGGGCCTGCCCGACGCCTATGCCCGGCAAGCGCGGGAACTGGGCTACCCGGCGCTAGGCTGCGCCGACCTGGGGTCGGTGGGAGCGTGGCCGGGCTGGGCGCACGCCTGCGCGACGGCGGGGGTCCGCCCGATCTTCGGGCTGGCGCTGGCGGTGGGCGAGGCAGGGGCACCACCTGTGCCCGTGCTGCTGGTAGCGCGGGATGCGACCGGACTGCACCACCTGATCGCCCTGCACAACACGGCCCCGGCGGGGCGGGTGGCCCCGGCTTCGCTTCTGGCCCAGGCGGCAGGGCTGACCGCGATCTTTCTTGCCACCAGTGCGGCAGGCGGCGGATCACCCCTGGTCACCGGGACCGGGCGGCGGGCCGATCTCGACCCCTGGCGGGCGGCGTTCGGGGCCGAGCATCTTCATTTTGGCCTGCCCGCCGAGCAAGCCGAGCAGGCGTTATGGGCCGAACGCGCCGCCGCGCTGGACCTGCCGCTGCTGGCCCTGCCCACCGCCTGCTATCCCCGCGAACGTGACGCTCCCGCTCATGCCGCCCTGTGTGCCTGGCGCGGGCAGCCGGTGCCAGAGGGACCGGGCCGCGGCATCCTGCCGCCCGATCAGGTGGCGGCCCTCTATACCGGCTACCCGGCGGCGTTGGCGGCGGCGGGAGCGTTGGCGGCGGAATGCCGGGCAATGTTGCGCGATCTGCGCCCGCCTGATGCGGCAGGGGCCTGCACGGCGCTGGCAGGGCGGATCACCGATGCACTGGCCGGGCAGGGGCGCGAGATGAGCGCGGCGGTGGAGGCAGAACTGGCCGGGTTGCGCCGCATGGGCCTGTGCCGGGCGCTGCTCATGGCTGCCGCGTGCGCGGCAGGGGCGCGGGCACAGGGCATAGTGCTGGGCGCGCCGGGCGGGGCGGCTGCCGGAGGCCAGGTGGCCGCGCTGCTGGGTCTCCATCCTGATGATCCGTTCGGCGCGTGGCCCCGCTGGCTGGAAGCGACCATCCGGCCCGGCGCGGCCCTGCCCCAGGTCACAGTGGCCGCCTGCCGCCGGGAGCGGGTGCGGGTGGAGGCGAACCGGCAGGCGGGGACCGCCGGAGGGCGGCTCCTGGCGGCGGGCGGCTGGAACCATCTCACCCCTTCCGGGGCGCTGCGGCTGGTGCGGGCACCGTTCGCTCTCGACCCGGTGCTGATCGAAGAACTGGTCGCGGGGCTGGCGAATGCCGCCGACGCCGGAGCATTCGCTCACCTGCGGGCGCGGCCTCCCGTCCAGGCGGCGCTGGCGGCGAACCCGGCCCTGGATGCGGCGCTGGGGGTGGCGGCGGCGCTGGTCGGCACCCCCGTGGCCCCCTTGCCCGATCAGGATGCCCTGGTCTGGGTGGAGGAGGCGACGCCGCTGCCGCTGGCGACCGATGACCAGGGCGTGCCGTTCGTGCCCTGGCCCGCCGCGACCTTGCTGGCCTGGGGCTGGCCGGTGAGCATCCTGCGCGGCGAT
>JBBSAN010000969.1:0-2643 GCA_038252265.1 Chloroflexia bacterium | reverse complement strand
GGTGGCGACAAAATCGCCGAAATCTTTCGGATCTTTGGGTGGGGCTTCGGGGTTGCTGCCGTCCTGCCGCGCCCAGGCGGGGGCGCGGTCGAGCCGGGCGATCACATGGAGGCCGTGCTTGGCCGCCAGATCCACGATTTCATCGAACTTGGCCCAGCTACTCTTCTGGTGGGCATCGTCCCAGAAGACGCCTTTTCGGAACTCCAACTCGGCCCAGGGGAACTCTTGCTTGATCCAGCTGATCCCGCCCGCCTGGGCCATGCTCAACGTCTGCTCTTTCTTCCAGGGATCGACCTCTTTGTCCAGAAAGACGTTGACGCCGTAGGGGTTGACATCGGCCAGGGCCAGGGGCGCGGGCGACCGCATCGTGGAAGGGGGACCGGCGGCAAACGGAGCGAACCAGATCGTTTCGGCCACCAGCGCCACCCCCAGGATCAGGACGGCCAGCGCCATAAAGCCGCGCCGCCGGGCCGCACGAGCGGGGGGGGCGGTGCTTGTTGCCGTGGGTTGAACCAATACTGTGTGCTCCTCCGGACCGGCGGGCGCTGGGGGCAGTGCCCATCCCACCGGTAACTCTCGCTATTATAGCACCCTCCCCCGGTTCCGGCAAACGGGGCGAGTCCTCAGTTATTAGTCCTCAGTTATCAGTTGTTCGTTGTTTGGCTGTGGGGCCGCCGGAACGGGGCAGGCTTGCACGGTCCCGCTGGCTCCGGTATACTGCCCCTATGAAAGCACGGTTTTCCTTCTATCGTGTGGGTGGGGGCGTGCTGCTGCTGCTGCTCCTCGGCCTGCTGGCGGCCTGCGGCGACACGGCGACCCCCAGCCCGGCCCCCCTACCGACCCCGGCCCCTGCGCCGACCCTGGCCGCCGGGGGGATCCCTGCCGCCCCGGCAGCGGGCGGGCGCGCCACCGGCACCGTCACGCCGCAAGCGAACTACAGCCTGCGGGTCACGCGCGACGGGCAGGTGCTGAAAGACCTGACGGCGGCGGAGATCAGCGGGTTGCCCCAGCAGGCCCCGGATATCGGCGGGCGGCCCATGAGCGGGGCACGGTGCCGCGCCGTGCTGGCCCTGGCCGGGGTGCTGGACGCCCAGACGCTGACGATCCACGGCACCGACAGCACGCGCAGCGGCCCCGCCACGGTCACGCTCCCCTGGTCGGCCATCACCGACGATGTGTTGCTGGGCATCAACCAGCGCGGCGCGGCCAAGTTCTTCGGGGCCACTCTCCCCGGCGAGCAGTGGGTGGTGGATGTGACCGAGATCGAGGTGAAGTAGGCAGTAGGCAGTGAGCTGAGTATTGGTGCCTGGCTCACTCAGTCCTCAGTCCTCAAACCTCAAACCTCATTTCTCCACCACCCGCACGGCTTTGCCCTCGCTGCGCGGCACCGTTTGCGGGGGCTGGAGGTGGACGGCGACACGAATGCTGAGGGTCTGGTCTAGCGCATGAGCGGCGCGATGACCCAACGCGTGGACGGGGGGGCTGTCGGTCAGGGCACCGCCGATGCCCTGGTAGAATGCCTCGCTGACCTCGACGTTCACCGCCAGGTGGGCCATCGGGCCGCTGCGGTCCACCACGATCTGGTAGTATGGCGACAGTTCGGGGATGCTCAGGATGACCCGCTCGATCTCGGAGGGGAAGACGTTGACGCCACGGATGATCAGCATGTCGTCGGTGCGGCCTTTGATCCGGCCCATGCGCCGGTGGGTGCGCCCGCAGCGGCACGGCTCCGCGCTGAGGCTGCAAATGTCGCCGGTGCGATAGCGGATCATCGGGAACGCTTCTTTGGTCAGGGTGGTGAAGACCAGTTCGCCCTCTGCGCCGTCGGGCAGCGGGGCACCGGTGGCGGGGTCGATGATTTCGGGCAGGAAGTGGTCTTCCCAGACATGCAGGCCGCGTTTTTCCTCCACGCATTCGCACGCCACGCCCGGCCCCAGGATTTCGCTCAGCCCGTAGATGTCCACCGCCGTGATCCCCAGCCCGCGCTCGATGGCCGCCCGCATCTCCTCCGACCACGGCTCCGCCCCTAGGATGCCGTAGCGCAGATGCAGCCGCGACAGGGGGATCTGGTGTTGGTGGAGGTGCTCGGCGATGTTCAGCGCATAGGACGGCGTGCAGCAGAGCACCCGCGCCCCGAAGTCTTGCAGGAGCATCACCTGGCGCGGGGTGTTGCCGCCCGATACCGGCACGACCGTGCAGCCCAGCCGTTCGGCCCCGTAATGCAGCCCCAGCCCGCCGGTGAACAGCCCGTAGCCATAGGCGTTATGCACCACATCGTCCGGCCTCGCGCCGCCCGCCGCCAGCGACCGGGCGCAGCACTCGGCCCAGGTGCGGATGTCGCGCTCGGTGTAGCCCACCACCGTCGGCTTGCCCCGCGTGCCCGACGAGGCATGGAGGCGCACCACCCGGCTCAGTGGTTCAGCGAACAGGCCGAAGGGATAGTGGTCGCGCAGGTCACTCTTGCGGGTGAAGGGAAAGCGGGCCAGGTCGTCCAGGCCGTGCAGATCGCCGGGACTCACCCCCGCCGCATGGAACTGCTGCCTGTAGAACGGCACGCGCTCGGACACCGCTGCCAGCCGCAGCCGCAACCGTTCCACCTGCATCTGCTGGAGCCGCTCGCGGGGCATCGTCTCGATTTCCGGG
>JBBSAN010000968.1:0-2644 GCA_038252265.1 Chloroflexia bacterium | reverse complement strand
GCGATCAAATACCCGCCGTTGGTGTTGTGGCCGGGCCTACACACTGGTATTTGAGAGCAGTCGAGCTTAGGGAAAAAGCAAGCAGCTTTTAGCACACTACTGGCATAATTTGGAGGGCATTTCTAGAGGGGTGTGAGGGGCAACCCGCCAGCCTTGCTGAGGCATAGGCAACAGGGATATGTCTCTCGGAACTGAAGGGCTGTCACAGGCACAGCTAGCGCCTGCGACAGGATCTGTTCGAGAGCTTATAAGCGGCGGCGGCACCATGCCGGGGCGGATGGGCCGGGCGGATTAGAATACGGGCGTATCTCGCCCCACCGGGCTAAATACGCCAACTTTATTACCGGGAACAAAGTAAGTGGGGGTGGCAGCCTGATCACGGGTACGATGAAGTGCTACCGCCGGGGACCGTCCCGCGCTAATATTTGATCCGGTTCGTGCTCTGTAAATCGTGCTGGTAGGTGGCTACCAGCTCACTCGCCGCCTGTGCAAACGCCGCTTGAATTTCCTCACGCCCGGCCTGACGCTGGATCAACGTCCGATAGACAGTGACGATGATGGGGCCGGTGGCCGTATAGATCGCCCGGACGGTGCTGCCCGCGAGTGGGGGTAAGCGCGCCTCTACCGGTGGGAGCGCGGCGATCTCGGCCACAAACGCCGGGGTGTAGAAACGCAGGCCGGACATCAGGGCGTCCGTTCCATGCGCGGCGGTTGGCTCCTGCATGAGGCTCGCCGCGAAAGTGGCGAGCCAGACATCTGCCGAGGGGGTCGCTGTGTTGGTGTAGCCCAGCAGATCGCGGCCCGCACTAAATTCAGCGGGGATATAATGTTGAATGGTCAACGAGTGCCCTCCTTGGGACGTGGGCCAGCGGCGGGGAGGGCCGGCACGGGTTGCATACCGGACCCCTCAGGCGTGGTCAGGGAACGAGTTCCCGGAGGCGATCCGGAAAGGCTTCGAGGATGCTCCGGTTGCCACCGGGAGCCACGGGACTGAGCCGGATGGCCCGCTGCTGGGCGAGGGCTTCGAGCGCGCTGATAATCGGGGCCAGCGCGACCTCTCCGCCCTGCCGCTGCAACTGTCCCTGGATGTCCCAACCGTGCGGAATCTGTTCCGGTGCCCAGGGCCAGCGTAAAATAACGACTGCGATGCGCTGTTGCAGGTTCATGGTGCCTCCTTACGATTCATGTTCGCTATGCGTACCCCGCGAGGGCGTGTAGACCCGATCACCACCCCTTACTGGGGGTGGCCCCGGTTCTCTGTCATTGGTTATCCGGTAACTCTACAAGGGGTGCCAGAGCGCGCACCGGGGCGGTTCCCCCACTGCCCGGAACACGGCGCAGTCACAATGCGCGCCGCGATCGATCAGTGCCTGGATCGCGGCTTCAAGCTGGTCGCGGGCCGCGCTCGTGCGCAGGATGGCGCGAGTCTGGGTGAAGTCGCGGGCGCAGCCGACAGGCAAGACGAGGCGCAGCCGCCCCGCCAGTTCCATCGGATTGATCCCCAGAGCGACCAGCCGGGTCAATTCCGCCGAGGTCAGGACGGGGACATCCGAAAGCGGGGGATAGGAACCCTCCGCCAGCCAGAGCGGCGGCCCACCCTCGTTGCCTGCCGGGCCGCCCGCCGGCGGGAGGGGGCGCGGCCCCCGGAGGAACGTACTGATGCGCGACATGATGGTGCTCACGGCGTTGACCCTTCGCTGCGTTTCAGGAGAGGCGCAGGGCTGGATCGGCGTTCCCCCGGCCCCGGGCGGGCAGCGGCCCGATCGGCCCGCGCCAGGACGTGCCCGGCTTCCTGGGCCGCGATAGTGAAGCGGCGAGATCCGTCCAGGCTGGCGGTGATCGCCTGGGTGATCACCGCCAGGGGCGCGCTAGGGACCGGCTGCGGGGGCACGAGAGCGGTGTTGTTCATACCGGGTGGCGGCCTGTCTAGGTGCGGGCCGGGAGTTGCGCCGCCTGCATCCCCTGATAGGTGGGGCGAAAGCGCATTTCGCCCGGCGATGGGTAGCTGCGGATCAGTTCGTGGGCCTCCAGCGGTCCAATAATCGCCGCTTCCAGGTCGGCAACCTCGGTAGAGGGTCCCCACCCCAGCGACTGGCAGAGTTCCTCAACCCCGCACCAATGCAACCACACGCGGGAACCCTGCGTCACCTGGCTACATTGAATGAGCGCGGTGAGAAACTGGGTCTGTCGCGCATCCGCTGTGGGGTCACCGGGAGACTGGCTTCCGCCCAGGTATTCGTAGCGTTGGGCATGTTGTTCGTCCAGGCGCAAGACCCCGCCCGCGATGAGATCCTCACAGGCACACATAAACGGATCGGCGGCCCGGCGGTCATCGAGCGTGCGGCTGTTGGCCTGCATCGCCGGGAGCATCCGAATCACATCCAGCGCAAAGGGGGCCGGATCTCGCCGCCATTGTGCGTCCAGCAGTTGTCGCACCTGCTCCACCCACTCGATATAGTTCACTGGTCGTCTCCATTTCCCAGCGCGTACGGCTGGCGTCTCGTTCCTGGTTCGGCTACAGCGCGGCAACCCCGGTGGGGACGCGCCGCACGTCCCCCGCGCCCTCGTGTCCCACTGTCGGCGCGGTCTGCGATCCCAGGCTATCCAGCCAGGCCCGAATATCAATCATGTGATGCTGATAATG
>JBBSAN010000967.1:0-2647 GCA_038252265.1 Chloroflexia bacterium | reverse complement strand
TTCGACCCGATGGCGCAAGCCTGGCTGGATCATGGCTATGCCTACCTGACGATCAACTATCGCGGGTCCACCACCTTTGGTCGCGCCTTTGAGGAGCAGATCTGGGGTGACCTGGGGCACTGGGAAATCGAGGATATGGCCGCCGCCCACGCCTGGTTGGTGGCGAACGGAATCGCCCGCGCCGATCAAGTCCTGCTCACCGGCTGGTCCTATGGCGGCTATTTGACCCTGCTGGGGCTGGGCAAGCGGCCCGATCTGTGGGCCGGGGGGATGGCGGGTATCGCCATTGCCGACTGGACTCTGCTCTATGAAGACGAGGCCGACACGTTGAAGGGCTATCAGGCGGCACTCTTTGGCGGCACCCCGGAGGAAAAACCCGAACAGTATGCTGCCGGTTCCCCGCTGACCTATGCGGAAGCGGTGGCTGCGCCGGTGCTGGTCCTTCAGGGGCGCAACGATACGCGCTGTCCTTCCCGCCAGATGGAGGTCTATGAGGCGCGGCTCCTTGCGCTGGGCAAATCCATCGAAGTGGTTTGGTTTGAGGCCGGGCATGGTTCCCTGGCAATCGATCAGCGTATCGCCTTCCAGGAGCGGATGCTGCGCTTTGCCGCCCGCGTTCTCGGCGCTTGACGCTCCCCGGCGGGCTATGCTATAATTCCCCAACAATCGAATAGCAGCCAGACTCTTATCAAGAGAGGTGGAGGGATACGGCCCGATGAAGCCCGGCAACCAGACCACGGCGGTCCAGGTGCCAATTCCGACAGAGCGATCTGTGAGATAAGGGAGCGGTTGGTCTGCATGATGCGCAAACCTGCCCCTCGCCAGAGGGGCGTTTTTATTGCCCGGTGCGGTAGGGGATTCGCCTTCGGCCCATCCTGAACGGGAGCGGGGGCGACGCTGGCCGGGCGGCAAAGGAGCAAGGCATATGGTCGGCACAAAGCGGCGCGTGGGCGTCCTGGGGGCGACCGGGCTGGTGGGGCAGCGGCTGGTGCGGCTGCTGGCCGGGCACCCGTGGTTTGATCTGGTGGCTGTGGGCGGTTCGCTGCGCCGGGCTGGAACACCGTTTGGCGAGGCACTGCGCCCGCTGGCCGGGGGCGACCTACGCCCCGAAACCCTGCCGCCCGCCTGGGCCGCGTTGCCGCTCCAGCCCTGCCTGCCCAGCGACGATTTCGCCTGCGACCTCGTCTTCAGCGCCCTCCCGGCAGAAGTGGCCCAGGATGTGGAACCGGCCTTCGCCGCCGCCGGATACGCCGTGGTCTCCAACGCCCGCTCGTATCGCATGGCCCCCGATGTGCCGCTGATCATCCCCGAAGTCAACGCCGATCACCTGGCGCTGATCGACGCGCAACGGCGGGCACGCGGCTGGCGCGGCTTCATCGTCACCAACCCCAACTGCTCGACCATCACCCTGACCCTGGCGCTGGCCCCCCTGGCCGAGGCGTTCGGGCTGCGTACCGTGCAGGTGACGACCCTCCAGGCCTTGTCGGGCGCGGGGTTCAGCGGCCCTGCCGCCCTTGACATGCTGGACAACGTGGTGCCCTATATCGGTGGCGAAGAGGACAAGCTGGAAACCGAGCCGCTCAAGCTGCTCGGCAGGGTGGATGGCGACACCGTCACGCCCCTGCCGCTGACCATCAGCGCCCAGTGCAACCGGGTCGCCACCCTGCACGGCCACCTGGAATGTGTGGCCGTGCAACTAGAACGCCCGGCAGAGCTAGCCGACCTTCAGACCGCCTGGCAAAACTGGCATCCCTTGCAGGACGCGGGATTAGAACTGCCCAGCGCCCCGCTCTCGCCTGTGCTGCTGACCGAGGCCCCGGATCGCCCGCAGCCCCGGCGCGACCGCGATCTGGAGCGCGGCATGGTCTCGGTGGTGGGGCGGCTGCGGCCCGACCCGGTGCTGGATTACAAGTTCGTCGTGCTGGGCCACAATCTGGACCGGGGCGCGGCAGGGGGCACGCTCTTGATCGCCGAATTGCTCCAGGCGACCGGACGGTTGGACGATTTTGGATTTTAGCTTGCGGATTTTGGAGTACCATTTTATGTGCATCATAGGGGAGTTGGAGGGGGCGGATGCCGCGTAGAGAAGAGCCGTTGCACGTCATCCAGCTTGGGCTGGGGAACGTCGGGCGGGCACTGGTGGCCCAGATCGCCGGGGCCCAGGTGCGCTACCCCTGGCTGCACCTGACCGGGTTTGCCGACCGCAGCGGGTTGTGGATCGTGCCCGATGGCCTGACACCGCAGGCCGCCGACGACGCGATCGCCCACAAACGGACGGGGATGCCGCTCACCCGCTGGCGACCCGACCTGCTGGGGGCCGAAGTCGTGCCGGGAGACGAAGCGTACAGCCCCGACCTTGTCTGGCGGCTGGACGAACTGGGCCTGCGCCGCACGGTCGTCGTAGACCTGACCAGCGGGCAAGACATGTACCCGCTGCACCTGGCCCTGCGCAAGGCCGGGCATCACCTGGTGCTGGCGAACAAGTGGCCGCTGGTGGTGCCCTACGCCGACTACGAGGCGCTGTGGCGGGCGGGCAAGGGGTATTTGCGCCACGAGACGACAGTCGGCGCGGCCCTGCCGGTCATTCGCCCGCTGGAAAATCTGGTGGCGACAGGCGACCGCATCGATGAGATCCTGGCCTGCATCA
>JBBSAN010000966.1:0-2650 GCA_038252265.1 Chloroflexia bacterium | reverse complement strand
GCTGGTGCAGCGCTGGGCCAGCTTCGACTTCACCCTGTTTCTTTCGACGCTGGCGGCGGTCGCCTTCGGCGTGATCATGGTCTACAGCGCCTCGCAGGGCATCGGCAGTTCCAACCTGTCGTGGAGCAACCTGGCGGTCAAGCAGGCGGTCTTCGCGGCGGCGGGCCTGGTGCTGATGCTCGCCATGACCCGCGTCGAGTATCACCTGCTGGAAAGCTTTACCTGGCCGCTCTATCTGGGGGCCGTGGGGGGGCTGCTGGTGCTGATGCTCGCCAATTATGTCGGCCATGACATGGCAGTGAAAACGCTGGGGTCGGTGCGCTGGTTCCAGATCGGCCCGATCCAGGTGCAACCCAGCGAGCTGGCGAAGCCCGTGCTGGTGCTGGCGCTGGCGAAGCTGCTAGGCGACAATGAAAAGCGGCTGCGCCGCCCGCAATATTATCTTGCCAGCATCGTGATTATGGCCGTGCCCGCCGTGCTGGTCTATGTGCAGCCCGACCTGGGCACGGCGCTGACCTGCGTGGCGATCTGGCTGGCGATGGTGGTCGCGGCCAGGGTGCCCCTGCGCTACCTGGCCGGGACGGTGGCGGTGGCCGTGCCGCTGGTCTGGATGGCGTTGAACACCAATTACATCCTGAAAGATTACCAGCGTGAACGCCTGCTGATCTTCCTCCACCCCGAAAGCGATGTCCTCGGCGCGGGCTACAACATTCTCCAGGCGCGGATCAGCATCGGTACGGGCGGGATGTTCGGCCAGGGCTATATGGGCGGCATCCAGAGCCAGGGCGGCTTCCTGAAAGTGGCCCAGAGTGACTTTATCTTTTCGGTGGTGGCCGAAGAGTTCGGGTTCGTCGGGGCGGTGGCGCTGGTGGCCCTGCTGCTGGTGATTACCTGGCGCTATCTGCATGTCGCCACCGCTGCCCCCACGCCCTACACGAGCCTGATCTGCGTGGGGTTGGCGGCCTGGTTGGCCGTCCAGATTTTCGTCAATGTGGGCATGAACCTGAGCCTGATGCCGGTGACGGGGATCCCGCTGCCGTTTATCAGCGCCGGGGGTACCTCGCTGGTCAGCCTGTTGCTGGCCCAGGGGTTGGTGCAGGGGATTGCCTTGCGATCGCGTAAAGTGATCTTTGGTCGGTGAGCGACCCGGCAAATAGGGGAGGCACGCAAATGTCAGGACGTAGTTTGCTCGATCAATTCCGACGGGGCCTGGACCGGGCGAGCTTTGAAGCCGACCGGATGATGCGCTACAACCGGGTGAAAGCCGAGGCGGCCCGGCTGCGCCAGCAGGGACGGGAGCGGACCTTTGCCCTGGGTGAAAAGGCGCTGGCCCTCTATCGTGCTGGCGCCGTGGCGGTCTCCGACCTGGGCGATATCGCCCGCGAGATCATCGCGCTGGAAGCCCGCATCGAGCAAAAAGAACAGGAAGCGACGGTCATCCAGGCCGAAGAATGGGTGGTGCCGGAAGGCGAAGCCCCGGACGGCGACCCGCAGATCGGGGCCAGCACCGGCCCCGCGCCCCAGCCGGTGCCCCCGCGCCCGCCAGCAGTGGTTGCCTCAAGTGGTCCGAAAGCGGCCCACCACTTCTGCACGTCCTGTGGCAACGAAGTGCGGACGGGTGCCCACTTCTGCGCCCATTGTGGAGCTGTGCAGCACTAACCCGGTGCGCCCCCCGCCGGGTGGGGGCCTTTCCATCGGGGCGGTTGGCTCGCCTCACCTAATCGCTGCCAGGAAGCACCTCTCCGCCCATGCGCCATTTGCGCCCTGCTCTCGTCCTGGTCGCCGCGTTGGGCCTGTTCACCGCGCTGGCGGGCACGGTGGCCTTCGGGCGGCGGCAGGCTGACCTTGCCGCCCTGCCGCGCTCCGCGCCTGCCTTCGCTGCCCTGCGCCCGCCCTTGCCCTCGCCGGAACCGGCACCCCCGCTTTCAACGTCGCTCACTCTGCTGTGGCTTACCGGGTCGGACCCCGGCGCTGTAGACGACCAGATCCGGCAGCAGGGCGGCCTGCGTGTCTGGGCCGATGCCCCCCTGCGCCCGGAGCCGTGGAGCCTGCCGGTGCGCCTGGCGATGGCGCTGACCGGGGCCGCGCCCGAAGCCGCCGGGCCGGACCTGTTCGCCCGCCCCGGTCCTTCCGGCGCGTCGCCGCTGGCGAACCCCGACAATGTGCTCCACGCGGCGCGGGCCGCCGGGCGTTCAGTGGCCTGTGTGGTCGTGGAAGATCCCGCCCCGGTGACGCTGACCGGGGAGCGGTGCGCCCGGCTGCGGGCGGGTGGGGCGGCTCCTGCCGCCGACCTGCTCCTGGGCGTGGCCCGCGCCGCGGTGCTGACCCCGCCGCTATGGGCGGCGTTGGTGCCGATCTCGCCCACGCGCCTGACTCTGCTGGTGGCCGAGAGTGCCCCCGGCGTGGTGCCCACCTGGGGGCATTTGTGGCTGCGCGGCCCCGGCGTGGTCACGGGCACCGTTTCCGATCCCATCGCCCGCGCCGATGTGGCCGCAACCAGCGCCGCATTGCTGGGCGTGGCTCCACCCGCCGGGGGGCGGGGGCATGTGCTTGATACCCTCCTCTCGCTTCCGGCTCCGCAGCAGGCCGCCGCCCATCTGGGGGTGTTGCGCGGGCGGGGGTCCCTGGTGGAGCGCCTGCTGGCCGAAGG
>JBBSAN010000965.1:0-2665 GCA_038252265.1 Chloroflexia bacterium | reverse complement strand
AAGAGCGCGGTGGCCCCACCCAGCCCCATCTCGAACCTGGCAGTGAAACGCCGCAGCGCCGATGGTACTGGTTCCGCGAGGAACTGGGAGAGTAGGCCGTCGCGGGTCTCTCTTTTTTGTTATTCTTGGCTCCTACCATATTATTATGGTAGGAGCTTTTTATTTGCCCGGTGTGCCTGCTCTCCCCTGGCTATATATCTGTCTAGCGGTGCGAAACTTGCTTATACATTCTCTGTTCGCCTGATTGTCTGGCGGCAACAGTACCAGCTAAGGAGGTTTACCGCGCTATGGCAAAGGGAGACACCCCGCATCAACCGACCGGCGTGTCGGATGAAACGTATGACCTGATCTCGGCTCTGGCCGTCAAGCTAGAGGAGATGTGGCGCATCGATGAATTTATGTCTGATGACGAGGACACCCGCGAGAAGCAGATGTGGGAGCAGATCCGGGATCAGGATCATGCCCAGGTCGAGATGCTGCTGCGCGCCCTGAAGAAGCACCTGGGCGATATCGGTTACTAGATATATAGGGACTAAAGACAGAGGGATGAGCTATTGGCTCATCCCTCTGTTGCGTCTCTGCCCTTATAGCCCACCCTGGCTAGTGCTTGCGGGCTAATGCTTGCGCCGCGTTTTGGGCGGGTTGCGCCGCCCGCTGGAGCGCGGTTTGTGCGGGGCCGATCCCGGCTTTGCCGGTGAGCCGGTCGCCACTGGTGCGGATGGGGGTGGTGCGGATGCGGTGGTCGGTATTGTCGGGGCGTTATGCTCCAGTGGGGCTGCTGGCGCAGGTGCGGCGGCAGTGTGTTCCGGGGCCGCCTCGGTTTCGGCTGGTATTGGTGGTGCGGTAGGGGCATGTGCCTCATGCTCTGACGGGGCCGCGGCTTCGGACGGCGCGGGTGGCGCGATGGGTGCAGGCGCCTTATGGTCCTCCGGTGGTGCCACCTCGACTTCGGGTGGTGCCGGTGGCGCGGTGGGTGCAGGCACAGGATGTTCCGGTGCGGGTGCGGCAAGGGTGGAGTCCGTGCTCTGGCGTGGTTCGGACGCGGCGGTAGGGGGCGTGGACGTGGGCGGCCCCGCCTCGGTTGCCGATGCGGGGGTTAGTCCGCCAGTGGGCATAATGGTGGTCGCGTCGGGAGTCGGGACGGAGGCGATCGGTGTAGGAACTTCTGGTGACGGCGCAACCGGCGGCACCGGAGCGGCAGGCGTCACCTGGGGGGGTGGGGGGGCGAGGTCACGCGAGTCGGTGCTATCCTCCTCGTCGTCGCCGTAGTCATCTTTCTCTACCAGTTGCCGCAGTTCCAGGGCCGGGCCGGAGGCTGAGGCGGCGAGTGTACTCTGCCACACGTTGCGGACCACGCCGGTGGTCAGCGCCTCGTAGTCATCGGGTGGGGCCTGTTCGCCTTCGATATAGAGGATGGCCTGGGCGGTATCGCCGTGCCCGGCACTGACCTGCTTGACCTGGCTGGTCAGTCCTTCAAGGGTGCCGCCCAGCGCCTTTTGCACGGCGGCGCGCACGTCCTCCAGGCTCTGTCCGTTAGTGGCGATGGTGGCCTGCAAATAGATGCCTTTTTTCACAGTCTACTCCCCCTGCCTGCGCGGCGTGTTAGCGTTTGTCCCCGTAGCGGAATGTGGAGACGATGTGATCGTCGGCGTCGTGTAACTGCGCGATATCGCCTTTGTTGCTCCAGATGGCGCGCCCGGATCCGAAGCTAAAGCCGCCCCATTGGGAGTGGACCTCGTTCGTATAGACGCGGATCGTCTGGCCGGGCTGGATCGTGTAGCTGTCCCAGCGGAACGTGTTATTCTGGGCGTCGCGAAGGGTCCAGTCATCCAACCGTGTTGGGTTTGGCCCATCGTTCACGATTTCGACGTACTCGTCCGGCTCATTGGTCTTGACCCCATCATAGAAGACACGGGTGATCTTTATATCCCCGCTGCTCTGGGCATGGCCCAGCGGGTTGGGGGTTGCGGTGGAGACGCCTGCTTCGGGGGTGTCGAACACCAGGGGCGGTTCATCTGTTGTAGTGGGCACCGGGTTCGCTGGAGGCGCGGCACTGGAGGCGTGATCGAGTGAGGCCCACCCAGCATTGGTGGCGACTTCGATCTCGATAATCGGGTGAATCTCCCAGATCGTACCCCGGGTTTTGCCAAGCTGTTCGGGGTGCTCGACATCCATCATCAGCCAGCCGCTGACCCGCACGCGCGCCTGCGTGTTCATCAAGGTGCGCAGGCGGTCAATCGTCCAGCCCGGATGGTTGGTGCGCACGCGGGGAGTGACCTCGACCACGACCGACTCGGCGCGGGTCTTGTTGGGCGCATCCACCAGCCAGAGGTGAAAGTCGGGATTATCCACGGAGTGGCAGTTGGGGGTTTCCGGGCCTTCCGATTTCGCTCCGGCCAGGTAGCCTTCGAGTTGCAGCGGCAAGCCCTCGTACCGGGCGATGGCGGCGGTATCCACGGCGGACCAACTCGTCCGCCGCTGCCGCTCCACGGCTTGCGGCCAGGTCAGGGCCAGCACCGCCGCCGGGGCGGCGCGCATCCAGTCCCCGGCATCGATCCGGTTTTTCAAGCGATTCATCTCCCGGTCGCCGCCGTCCCCCTCCGGTGGGCACCCGTCAAACGTCTGCACGACAGGCTGGGGGCGGGGCATATCAGCCGGCAGCGTT
>JBBSAN010000964.1:0-2669 GCA_038252265.1 Chloroflexia bacterium | reverse complement strand
TCCTCATCCCTCATTGCTCATTGCTGGTGGAGCAGATAGAGGGTGAAGGCGGCCAGGGTTTTGGCGTCCTCGATTTCGCCCCCACGGATGGCGGCGCGCAACTCCGGTACGCTCAGGCGCACATGCTCGAACGACTCGTCCTCTTCGGGCTTGGCATCCGATGCGCTCAAGTCGGTGCAGAGATAGCAGTGGAGGTACTCGGTGCAGAAGCCGGGGGCCGAGTAGAAGTTGCCGAGCGGGGTCATCGTGGCGGCGCTGAAGCCGGTTTCTTCTTCCAGTTCGCGGGCGGCGGTGACGGCGGCCTCTTCGTTCGGCTCGCGGGTCCCGGCGGGCATCTCCAGCAGGGCCTTGTCGGCGGCGCGGCGATACTGGCGCACCAGCAACAGCCGCCCCTGATCGTCCTCCACCACCAGCACTACCGCGCCGGGGTGGCGCACGATCTCGCGGACGCTCTCGCGCCCGTTCGGCAGGCGTACCTGCTCGATATCCACCTTGATGATCTTGCCGCTATAGATATGATCGGTGTGCAATAGTTCCAGGGCCGGTTGCGTCATGGGGTTCCTCCAATAGCCGGTAGAAAGTAAAAGCGGCACTCGCCCGTGGGGGAGTGCCGACATTACAAAAAGGGAGGCGACGAGCGGATTCGAACCGCTGGTCGAGGTTTTGCAGACCCCTGCCTTGCCACTTGGCTACGTCGCCGCGCTGTTGGGTGCCTGGATCGGGTAGACAGCCCCCATAATATACCAAATGTGCCTGGGGCTGTCAAGGCTAAATTTAATGCACCACGACGGACGCGAAACCTTCGTGCCCTTCGTGTCCGTCGTGGTAAGTTAAATTGTGCTTGCAGCGGCCTTTGCTTTTACGGTATAATGCCTGGACTAATTGGGTATCTAGATCGGATGAGGCGATGACGACAACTGAGGCGATGACAACAACAGACAAAACCTATTTTATCTGGACGGTCGGCTGTCAAATGAACGTGGCCGATAGCAACTACGTGGCCGCCGCCTTGCAGGGCGCAGGCTATGGCGAAGCGCCCGGCATGGAGCAGGCCGATGTGGTGGTGCTCAACTCGTGCAGCGTGCGGCTGTCGGCAGAGGAGCGGATCGCGGGCAAGCTGGGCGAGATTGCCGGGCTGAAGCGCCGCCACCCGAACATGTTCGTCGCCCTCACCGGCTGCATGGTCACCGACGATCAGACCACCCTGCGCCGCCGCTTCCCGATGGTGGACCTCTTCTTCAAGCCCTCGATGGTCCGCGACTTCCTGGTCGGGTTGCCCGACAACTCCGCGCCCGATTTGGGCGAGTATGGCGTGGCGCTGGCGTTGGAAGGGTTGCTGCCCGCGCAAGCCGGGGGCACCACCGCCTACGTACCGATCATCCACGGCTGCAACCTGACTTGCACCTATTGTATTGTGCCGTTCCGCCGGGGGCGCGAACGCAGCCGCCCCATCCCCGAGATCGTGCGCGAGATCGCCGCGCTGACCGAGCGCCGGGTGCGCGAGGTGACGCTGCTGGGCCAGAACGTGGATAGCTACGGCAACGACCTGCAACCGCATGTGGACCTGGCCGACCTGCTGATCGAACTGGACAAGCTGCCCGACCTGTGGCGGATTCGCTTCCTCACGTCGCACCCGAAGGACATGAGCCAGAAGCTGATCGACACGGTGGCCGCGCTGCCCAAAGCCTGTGAGCATATCAACCTGCCGGTGCAGGCAGGCGACGATATCATGCTCCAGCGGATGCGCCGCCGCTACACCCTGCGCTATTACCGCGATCTGGTCCGCCGGATCCGCGAGACGATCCCCGGCGTGTCGATGGCGACCGATATCATCGTCGGCTTCCCCGGCGAAACCGCCGAGCAGTTCCAGCACACCATGGACCTGCTGGAAGAGCTACGCTTCGACAAGGTCCACGTTGCCGCCTATTCCCCGCGCCCCGGCACCGTCTCGGCCACCTGGCCCGACGATGTGCCGCATGAGGAGAAGATGGAACGCCTCCACCGTATCGAGGTCTTCCAGGAGGCACTTGGCCGCGAAGTGAACGGCGCGCTGGTCGGCCAGACGATGGAGGTCCTGGTCGAGGGCCGGGAGAAAGGCCGCTGGATGGGCCGCACCCGCACCAACAAGATCGTCTACTTCGCCGGAGAAGCCGCCGAACCCCACCGTGGGGCGCTGCGCCAGGTGCTGATCACCGAGGGCAGGCCGTGGTCGCTGGTGGGCCACCTGGCCGAGCCGGTGCCCGCTGTTGGGCCGGGCAGCCAACTGGAACTGGTCGTCGCCTGACCACCCCTAAAGATTTCTGCGCTTGTTATAGTCATTATACCGATGCTCCTGTCCGCCTGAGCAACGCGCAGGATCTTGTCCCTGGTTCACCATCTGAACCCTTCGACAAGATCCTTTGTAGTATGCATGATGCCCACTGCGGATAGAGGAGCAGCGCGGTCCAATACTGCTCTGCTCGCTTCCTGTTTTCGTCGTAACTTTCCGCCGCACCGATCATTCTATTAGGGTATTACGCTTGTACCCTCTGTACAGAAGGTTCCGTATGGCGGGATGGGGAGCGTAGCAGGGCTGGAAATAGGAGAATCTGACCGCTGATTTGCCCGCACTTTAGGCATGATCAACTAACAAACTGTGGACAGTCGCCAGGAACCGATCTATAACTGTT
>JBBSAN010000963.1:0-2671 GCA_038252265.1 Chloroflexia bacterium | reverse complement strand
GTCAAGGCCGTTGGTGGTGTACCACTCGCCCCGGCGCTCGGCCAGTTCTTCTTCCAGGCGGGTCTGCTCGGTCTTGAGGTAGGCGGCCTGGGCGTAATCCTCGCGGGTGCTGGCGGCGTCCTTCTGCTCTTCGATTTCGGCGATGCGATCCTGAAGCTCGCGCAACTCGGCGGGCAGGCTGAACACGTCCAGCCGGACCTTCGAGGCGGCCTCGTCCATCAGGTCAATCGCCTTGTCGGGCAGGTGGCGGTCGCTGATGTAGCGGTGCGACAGGTTGACCGCCGCATCGAGGGCGGCATCGGTGATCTTCAGGCCGTGGTGTAGCTCGTAGCGGGGGCGGAGGCCCTTGAGGATCAGGATGGTGTCTTCGGGCGACGGCTCGTCCACAAAGACGGTGGCGAAGCGGCGCTCCAGCGCGGCATCGCGCTCGATGTGCTTGCGGTACTCGTCCAGGGTGGTCGCGCCGACGCATTGCAGGTCGCCGCGTGCCAGGGCGGGCTTGAGCATGTTGGCGGCGTCGAGCGCGCCCTCGGCGGCTCCGGCCCCGATGACGGTGTGTAGCTCGTCAATGAAGAGGATGATCTCTTTGCCTGCGGCGCGGATCTCGTCCATGACGGCTTTGAGCCGTTCTTCGAATTCACCCCGGAAGCGGCTCCCGGCGACGAGCGACCCCATATCGAGGGAGAGCACGCGCTTGCCGCGCAGGAGTTCGGGCACCGCGCCGGAGGCGATCTGCTGGGCGAGGCCTTCCACGATGGCGGTCTTGCCCACGCCCGGCTCACCGATCAGCACCGGGTTGTTCTTGGTGCGGCGGCAGAGGACCTGCATGACGCGGCGGATCTCGGCGCTGCGGCCCACGACCGGATCGAGTTGGCCGCTGCGGGCCAGGGCGGTGAGGTCGATGCTGTAGCGCTCCAGCGCCTGGTAGCGGCCATCCGCGCCCGGATCGGTGATGCGGGTGTTGCCGCGAATCTCGCGCAGGGCGGTGTAGATGTGGTCTTTGTCGATGTTCATCTCGGCCAGCAGGCGGGCGGCGCTGCCGCCGCGCTCCCCGGCAATCGCCAGGAAGAGGTGTTCGACGCCGATGAACTCATCCTCCATCGTCTGGGCTTCGTTGGCGGCTTCGCTGACCACGCGCTGGGCGCGCATACTGATATGGATGTTGGAGGTCATGTTGCCGTAGCCGGAGAAGAGGCGCGGGCTGGCGTTGAGGGCGTCGTCCACCCGGCGCTGCAAGAGGCGCGGGTCGCCGCCGAGCTTTTCGATGATCTTGTAGACCACCCCATCGCGCGGCTTGAGCAGGGCGGCCAGGATGTGTTCAACATCCAACTGGCTGTGGCGCTTTTGCTGTACGATTTCGTGGGCCATGCGGAGCGCTTCTTGTGCTCGTTCCGTAAAGCCGTTGTTGTTATTGGTTGCCATGACGGTCTGTGTTCCTTTGTATGCAGTGGGCAAAGGGCCGGGGGGCAGTGATCAAGTGGGTGATGACTACGTGAGGCCGGGTGCTCCTGCGAGCCGATATGCGTTGTGGGCAGGAACAAGCAAGCGGGAGGCTCGTTGTTCGGGGTAATAAGGCAAAATCCGGGTTTGATATTCGCTCTGCCACCCATTGTACTGCGCCGGGTGGCAGGATCTGGTGTCGCCTGTGACAGTTTCTGATAAGTTAAAGGACCGATTCTACTTGTTGTTGGTTCTTTCTGCGGGTTGCACGCTTATAGATCAATGTCCAGTTCGCGGTGAAGTTCCGCGATCTGGTCCTGTAACTCTAGAATCATCCCGCGCATATTGAGAATGACCTCGGCCCCGGCGAGGTTGACGCCCAGTTCACCGGTGAGGCGCTGGATGACCCGGACCCGCGCGATGTCGCTTTCGGAGTAGAGGCGAATGTTGCCTCGGCTGCGTTGCGGTTCGACCAGGCCCTCGCGCTCATAGAGGCGCAAGGTTTGGGGATGAAGCTGCAAGATCTGCGCCGCGATGCTGATGACGTAGAGGGCGTCGCGCTCATACCCGGTCATGGCGCACCTCTCGCTCATTCTCGCGTTCATTATATATACGTTGTAACTGGGTCAAGAGGTTGCGTTCCTCGTCGGTCAACCCGGTCGGGAGTTGCACATCGACCTTGACCAAGAGATCGCCCTTCTGTTCGGGATCGCCCAGATGGGGCATCCCCTGGCCGCCGAGGCGGATCACGCGCCCGTTTTGCGTTTCAGGCTGGATGCGCAGGGCCAGGGTGGTGCCGCGCAGGGTGGGCACGCGGACCTCGCCGCCCAGCAGCGCGGTGTAGAGCGGCACCGGCAGGTTGATGTGCAGGTTGTCACCCTTGCGCTCGAAGCGGGGGTGGGGCAGGATGGTGATGTTAAGGCGCAGGTCGCCGCGTGGGGCACCCCCGCCGCCGGGGCCGCCCTCGCCGCCGAGCCGCACGACCGAACCGGTGTGGACGCCGGGGGGGATGCGGGCTTCCAGCGTTTTCGTCCGCCCCACCGCGCCCACTCCGCCACAGGTGGGGCAAGTGCGGGCGTTCTGGAGGCCGGTGCCGCCACAGGTGGGGCAGGTGTCCTCGATCTGAAGCGCCAGGCGGCGAGTCGCGCCGGTGTAGGCTTCTTCCAGCGTGATTTCGACCGGCTGGTTAATATCTTCGCCGCGCCGGGTCACAGTGCGGGCACCGCTGCGG
>JBBSAN010000962.1:0-2684 GCA_038252265.1 Chloroflexia bacterium | reverse complement strand
TTTCAACGCAGAGACGCAAAGAGACGAAGGCGCAAAGATTTGATCTCTGCGCCTTCGTCTTCTTTGCGTCTCTGCGTTAAAGACCGCTACTCGCCCGCCACCCCGCCAGCAGCGATTCCACCTGCGGGATATGCTCATTATAATGGTCCAGCACCCACCCGGCGACCATGCGCGGGCTGGTCGGGTAGGGGTCGGTAGTGCCCGCGTAGATCACAGGGACCGGGCGATCAAAGTCGGCGTCGGGGGTGGCGAGGAGGCGGGCGCGGAGGTGCTGGTGGGCCGCTTCCAGGGCGGCGAGGAGGACGGCCCGGTCGGCGGCAGCAGGCCGCGCTGCCACAATCTCGGCCCGCTGCTGCATCTGCGTCTCCTGGAAGGTCGGGTCCTGGTTCTGGTCTACCTGCCCCTCGCTGGCGACCATCTCCTCCAGCAACCGGGTGTAGGTCCGCATGGGCTGCGCGATGTGGAGCAAGAGCGCCCCCACCGCGAACTCGTCCCCCTCCGGCAGATAGGTCAGCGCCGCATCGGGTACTTCGGCAAAGGCAGTCAGGAACGTATCCCGCGCCGCGTCAAACGCGCCAACGACTGCGGAACGGTCGGATGGCGCAGGGGTCGAATCGGTCATAGTCCCTCCTCAGGCAAGGCCCCACTTGCAGAGTAAAACAGCGACTCGGTCAGTGCGCCCATTATACACCACAGAGACACTGAGGGCACGGTGATCTCCGTGTTCTCGGTGTCTCTGTGATGAAAAGCATAAAGAAAGGCGCAGCCCCTAATCTGCGCCTTTCCATCAGATATGCGGTTCTAGGCCGGGATCAGGCCGGGATAGCCTCGCCCACGGTGCCTTCCACTTCCCCCGTCTGGAGGGTCGGGGCCGACGACGGGAGCACCACCCAGGCGACGATCTGGGCCAGGAACAGCACAAACGCGATGGTTAGCAACATGATCGTAATCCTCCTCAGTCATTTGACTGATAACTAACAACTAACAACTAACAACTCGCAACTCGCAACTCGCAACTCACATCTGGTACGCAGGTTCGCCGTGCTGTGAGGTATCCAGACCACTGATCTCTTCCGATTCGTGGACCCGCAGGCCGATAAACCGGTCCACCAGTTTGAGGATGACCCAGGTCGCCGCGACCGAATAGATCGTGCTTGCCAGCACGGCCACGATCTGGATGCCCAACTGGGCCGGGTTGCCAAAGAAGAAGCCGTTGGTCCCTGCGGTGTTCACGACCGTGGTGGCGAACAGGCCGGTGGCGATCGCGCCCCAGGCACCGCCGACGCCGTGGACCGCCCACACGTCAAGCGCGTCGTCCACCTTCAGCCGGTGCTTCAACTGCGCGGCCCCGTAGCAGATCGCGCCCGCGCCCGCGCCGATGATGATCGACGCTTTGGCATCCACGAAGCCTGCCGCCGGGGTAATCGCCACCAGTCCGGCCACCGCGCCCGCCGCCGCACCCAGGACGCTGGGCTGCTTGTGCTGGATCCAACTCACGGTGACCCAGGTGAGGGCGGCCATCGCCGCCGCCGTGTTGGTCACGACGAAGGCATTGACCGCCAACCCGCCGGAGGACAGCGCGCTCCCGGCGTTAAAGCCGAACCAGCCGAACCAGAGCAGCGCCGCGCCCAGCACGGTCATCGTCGCGTCGTGGGGGTCCATCGACTCCTTGCCGAAGCCGATCCGTTTGCCCAGCATGATCGCCGCGACCAGCGCCGACATGCCCGAGGTGATATGCACCACGGTGCCGCCCGCGAAGTCGAGCGCGCCCAGGCTGTGCAGCCAGCCACCCGCGCCCCAGACCCAGTGCGCCACCGGGTCATACACCAGGGTAGACCACAACAGGCTGAAGACAACGAACGCCTTGAAACGCTTGCGCTCGGCAAACGCGCCGGTAATCAGGGCGGGGGTGATGGCCGCGAACATAGCCTGGTAGATCATGAAAAGCTGGTGGGGAATCGTGGGAGCGTAGGTGGGGTTGGGATCCATCCCCACGCCGTTGAGGCCGACCCAGTCGAGGCCGCCGATCAGCCCGCCATGATCGGGACCGAAGGCGAGACTGTAGCCCCACAGCACCCATTGCACGCTGATCAGGGCCAGCATGAAGAAGCTGTGCATAATGGTGGACAGCACATTCTTGCGCCGCACCAACCCGCCATAGAAGAAGCCCAGCGCCGGGGTCATGAGCATAACCAGGGCGGTAGAAATCAGCAGCCAGGCGGTATCCCCAGTGTTAATCGTGGTGGACATAAAATGACTCTCCCTCCATGCGTCCATCATGGCAACCACGCCGATCAGGAGCCACATTGCCCACACCCCTAGCGTACCCCAACTTCCCCATTCTCGACAACGGCAAGAGCGACAAAGTTTGAGCACATCTTCTGTGCAGTATGCACAAGCTGATACTTCGCTAAGTCGTAACCATCCTTTTTCAATCCACATTCTGCTGGTCTGAACATTATAACGTTCCGCCTTCTATGCATACTGCACAGGATCACACTTGACTCCTGCCTGTAGAGCCTGTGCAGTGTCGGGTGACGAGGTCTGCTGGCGTAGAGGCGCACCCACGTGTGCGCCTGGTGGGGTGTCCGCGATCTCCCCGCCGCCCCTTCCGCCTACGTCATGCGTCCCGGACTCCCCGACAGGGCCGACACACGGGTCGGCCCCTACCAGAGAGAATGCAT
>JBBSAN010000961.1:0-2690 GCA_038252265.1 Chloroflexia bacterium | reverse complement strand
TGATCACCGCGAACATCATCGTCGCGTCGTTCACCCTGGAACTGACTCTTGGCCCGGCGTTGGGCTATCCGGCATTGTTCGCGCTGGTCATTGTCACTGCGGGGGTGTTCCTGAACTGGCGGGCGGTGATCGCCCTGGCCCTGCTCTTGAGCCTGTTCACCCTGGCCTACTACTACAGCAACATTTCGCTGATCATCGAGCGCTACCGGAGCACCGACGCCGACGGCGTCCTGACCACGACCCTGATCATGGTCGTCCTCTTTGTGGCCGTGGGGGCGCTCTCCTGGCTCTCCAGCCAGCTGATCCAGCAGACCGTGTCCGATCTGCGTCTGCGTAACGCCGAGTTGGAGGATGCCTACCGCGAACTGGTCGCCCAGAGCGAGCAGGAACATGCGCTGGGGGCCAGCATCAGCAGTCTCGCCAAAGAGCTGACCCAGGTGAGTACCCGCCAGATCAATGGGGTCTCCGACCAGGCCGAGTCGATCAACCAGATCGTCCAGACCGTGAACGAGCTACACAGCGCGGCAGGCCAGATCGCCGCGATCACCCAGGATGTGCGGGGGGTGGCCGAAACCGCGCTGGTCAGCGTGGAAAGCGCCCAGGCCATGATTGTGCAAAGCCGCGACGCTATCCGCCGCAACCGCGTGCAGGTCCAGCAGGTGATCGACCGGATGGGCACCCTCAACGATCTGACGGTGCGACTCACCGGCTTCGTCAACCGGATCAGTTCCCTGTCGGACGAAACCCAACTGCTGGCCCTCAACGCCACGATCGAGGCTGCCGGGGCTGGCGCGTTAGGCCGCCGCTTCGGAGTCGTCGCGTCTGAGGTGCAGAACCTCTCGACCCACGCCACCGAGATCGTCGATCAGATTCGGTTGCTGCTGCGCGAACTGGATCAGGCCGGGCAGATCACCCGCATCGCCACCCAGAGCAGTATCAATGTCGCCGATGAGGTAGAGCAAATCGCCAATTCGGTGCGCGAGGCCCAGGCGCAGGTGGTCGAGTCGGTCCAGCGGACCAATCAGCTGATCCAACTGATCACCACGGCCACCACCCACCAAACCGCCGCCACCGCCCAGGTCACCACCACCATGCACCACATCGCCCAGGTGGCCGTGATGACCCGGCTGGAAACCTCGGCGCTGGAGCGCGTGACCGGCGAACTGACCCAGACCGCCGACCGCCTCATGGGGGCCATGGCCCGGATCCATTCGCGGGCGCAGCGCGCCTGAGTCCGCGCGCTCGAAGCAACACAGGGCGGCCCGTCAGATGGGCCGCCCTGTGTTGCTTCGGCAAAGATACCGGGTACCGGATGGAGGTGCTGCTAGGAAGGGCGCAGCACCGCCACTGCGACCGCCCCGGCCTCGTGGCGGCTGCCCGGCGACCAGGCTCGCGCATCGGGCTGGTGCTGGTCGCCCGGCCCCCGCAGCGACTCGTTGAACGGCGGCACAGACCGCGCCGCCAGGGCACGTCGCGCGCCCTGCACCAGGGGCCACGCCGCGATCAGGTGCGTGGTCAGGACGGCCACCGGTAATAGCCCCAGCAGGAGATACTGGACTGCCGACAGGAGGTAGCTCTCCGGCTTGGTCCGGTTAAGCGTAGCCAGCGTCGCGGTCACCTGATCCAGGGCCTCGTCCAGGCGGGGGGCGGCGGACCATTTGCCGGCCCGCACGTCCCAACCCTGCGCCAGGGCGTACCTCGCCACCTGCGCCACCTTTGGATCGAGCAGTGGCAGCAATTCACTGATCTGATCGTGCAATTGCTCCCAGCTACTACCCCTGCTCATGCTTGGCTCCCTTCGCATACGACGCGCCCTCAATTCTGCGCTGCTACCCGCCCCGCCCGGCGACAATTCGCGGTAGCGGCGCGTAACAATATCCCTATTGTACCGAACAACTCCCCTCCGCGTCGATAGCCAAAGGTCAACCGTTGGTCCCCCTATCCCCCCGTACTTCATTCCCAGTTGGCACTATTCTATGGTGACATAGTGATGAGCGTTTGCCCGTTCCACCAAAAAATAGAGGCTGTTACCCGCCCGGCAGCGGCATTGGGACAGGGAAAGACGTGGATGTTACTGGCTGGGTAGCGGCTTGCAGGCAGGGATGCCGCTGGTTACACCGTGTTGAAGGCAGGCGTAGCATGGGACGGGACTAGCATGGGACCATTAGTACTATTGGTGGATCGGTGCGGATGTTTTTCTGTGCCCGTCTATTGCCCGTCCTGGAACCCACCTGATCCGCACGCAACCCGGCAGGCTGCTGTTCGTGCGAATTACAGGCCGTGCTGGCGGGGGCCAGGCGGGGATCGGCTCCTGTTGGTCTAGGCGTGGGAGCCGTAATAGGGAATATTCTATTCTCCCAATAAGAATATTTTTAAGCGAAGAAATAATATTCTTCTTACGAATGATGTAATCAGAATATTAGATCGATTTTCTATTGACATTAAATACTAAGGATGTTATAATTACTCCCGCCACAGGATGGGGATGTGCAGTGCGGCGTTGCGGCCTGCCGGGCAGCAGGCCGCAACTGTACAAATCGCTCTTTGGTGTGGTGCGTCTGCTGCCCCAGACCCGCTAGATCGTCGCACGCATCCCCGGCTACCCCTGCGTGCAAGCCCCTCGCCCGAAACTCCCCGCCTGATCGGTGGCCTGCGGAGCACCCCGGCACCCCCGGTGGCGTGCGTTGGCG
>JBBSAN010000960.1:0-2700 GCA_038252265.1 Chloroflexia bacterium | reverse complement strand
TTTATCGCCAACGCCCGCCGAACGCTGGCCGCCAGTTGGGACGGCAGCGCCTGGACCCTGGTGCCCACTCCGAATAATGGGGCAGGCGACAATGTGCTGTTCAACCTGACGCTGCCAGTACCGGGGCTGGGCTGGGCAGTCGGGTATGGGGGGAACAATACGCTGGTCGAGCGCTACCAAGATGCGTGCAGCACGGCCACGCCGACCGCCACCAGCCTCCCGACCCGATCCGTGACGCCGCTCCCGACCAGCACCCCACCGCCGACCCCCTCGGCGACGCTGCCCCCGACCGGCACACCAACACCGAGCACGGCGCCGACGAGTCCTCCTCCCGCTACCAGTACGCCGACGCCTCTCCAAACGCCGAGCACGGGGCCGACGAGTACGAACGTACCGACTCCGCTCGCCAGCGGCACCCCACGCCCCACCGGCACGGCCACGGTATGTTCGGTGCAGTTCAGCGACGTGCCGCCGGGAAGCACGTTCTACTCCTTCATCCGCTGCTTGAGCTGTCGCGGGATCGTCAGCGGCTATCCCTGTGGCGGTCCGGGCGAACCTTGCCCCGGCCCTTACTATCGTCCCGGTAACAATGTCACGCGCGGGCAGGTCAGCAAGATCGTCGCCAGCGCGGCGGGCTTCGCCGAGAGCATCCCCAGTACGCAGCAGACCTTTGAGGATGTCGCCGCCAGCGGCACCTTCTGGCTCTGGATCGAACGGCTGGCGGGCCGGGGGATCATCGGCGGTTATCTCTGTGGCGGCTCGTTTGAGCCGTGCGTCGCCCCCCTGAACCGCCCCTACTTCCGCCCGAATAACCCGGTCACGCGCGGCCAACTCGCCAAGATCACCAGCGGTGCGGCGGGCTACACCGAAACGCCGACCGGCCAGACCTTTGAGGACGTGCCCCCCAGTGGCACCTTCTGGCTCTGGATCGAGCGGATGGCGAGCCGGGGGATTATCGGCGGCTACCCCTGCGGCAGCGCGGGCGAGCCGTGTGTCGCCCCGACCAACCGCCCCTACTTCCGCCCGAACAACCCGGCGACGCGGGGACAGATGTCTAAGATCGCGGCGGTCGCCTTCTTTCCCAACTGCCCAACCCCGGCGCGGCGCTAGCGCCGGGAACACTACGCGGCCGGCTCGTCGATGAGCGGACCGCCGCCGGAACACGCCGCCCGGTCAGAAGAGGTCCAGCCCGCCGCCGGGAGCAGCGTGAGCCGCGGATCAGGTACCAGTCCCCACGTGAGCGGACCATGAGTTGGGCCCAACGCAGCCAGGTTGAGGGCGAGATAGGCGACCCGTCCGCGGCCGGGCGGCAGGTCCGCGCGGCGAGCCTTTAGCCCGAAACAGCGAGTGATCGCGATACCGCAGCCAGACCGCGGCACGATCAGGTCCGCCCCTCCCTATTGAGCCAATCATCTCTTGCCCTAATGTAGAACAGCCTAATATTAGCCTACTTATGGGTAACATATCGGTTGTTATGTGATCCATCGCCAATAGTGAAGGTTGTGCCAGCCCGTTGGAAGCGGCTTCCCCAACATAGCCGCTGCTTACAACGGGCTGGCACAAAACATTTAACCAGCCCCTTCGGACCTGCACGATAGGTGGATCAGCGGGGGACAATAGCGAGCTACTTAGGGTCTATACGGTGGTGTGGCAGCCGGGTCTAGGCGATCGAGTGCCTCGTTTAGCACGACAAGGGATCGCTTTCATTCCAATATTTCAGTTATGTCAATGTGTTTAGCGGCCCACTCGATAACTCGCTAACGGAGCACTCCTACCGATCACTCGATGAGTCGAAGGACATCCGCATCTCCAGCAGATCACTCCCCGAAGGAAGGATCGGCCAGGGCAGTTGGCGCAATGTCAACAGTGTCTCTGCATACTCCACTTCATAGTAGTGGAGCATCTAGCCTACAGACACGCATTAGTCAGCGTCCAAATGAGGCTAACTCGTCAAGTGGGCACCGACACCAATTACGGTCTGCTCAGTGGCTGACCGCGCGGCCAGGCCTCCCGCCCTCGCCCAGCTAGTGCAGGGTTAGCGGCGACCTCGAAGGCCGAGGGACCAGGCGCGTAGAGATTCGGGGATCCGGGGTTGGGAGTTGGGGTTGCCAGTGCAGGGTGGAAGAGGTGGGCGTACTTTCCGCCAGGGCTATAATACTCTGGATGTAGGGCAGCTCGCTGCGATCGTGGAGGTACCCCCCCCTTGCAGCGCGATGGGCGGCGTGTGCCTCGCTGTACGAGAGCACGCAAGCAGCCAGCCGGGTTTTGGATCGATGAACTGTGCGTGACATGCGTAACCAGTTCGGCGACGTAATCCGGCCCATAGCCCGTAGCTGCGGCGGCCTGAGCGGTAGCATGCGCCTCATCAAGGGCCATACCGGTTGCTTTTGTGATCAACTCAGTATCCCTAGCGACTTGATCGATCAACTCACCACCACCCTCCCCTGCGGGTGGTTGATCTTGCTTATCTGAATCTGACTCAACGAGATCTGACTCGGCGGCAACTGCTGCCGCTTTAGAGCGGTGCGGCCTGCCGTTCTGGATCGGCAATCTCTGCCGATCCACCGTGCTTTGGGGGGCACGTAAAGGGATGGGGGTGAGATGATACAGATTCGTCAAGCCCTGGCCGCGGCGGCGTAGGCTAACCAAACCCGCAGCGACCAAGTTGTGAACTGCCGTGCGTACTGTGCGCTCGGAGCA
>JBBSAN010000959.1:0-2701 GCA_038252265.1 Chloroflexia bacterium | reverse complement strand
GGTGGACGCCGATCACGACGGTGGTCGCCGCCGCGAAGGTGCCGTTGCCATTGCCCAGCAACACGGACACATTGCCGGGGTTGGTCAAGTAATTGGCCGTGATCAGATCCAGGTTATTGTCGTGGTTGAAGTCGCCGACGACGACCGCTCTGGGAGTGAGTCCCACAGAGTTGGGGCTTGGCGCGGCGAAAGTGCCATCGCCGTTGCCCAGCAGCACCGACAGGATGTTATTCTGGTAATCGGCCACGGCCAGGTCAAGCTTGCTGTCCTGGTTGAAATCGGCCACCGCCACCGCCACCGGAACGCTGCCGGCGGCGTAGCTGGTAGCCCCCCCGAACCCGCCAAGGCCGTCGCCCAATCGCACCGACACGGTGTTGGAGGAACTGTTCGCGGCCACCAGGTCGGGGTGGCCGTCGGCGTTGAAGTCGCCCGTTGCCACGCCGAAGGGGCGGGTGCCCACGGCGAAGGAGGCCGCCGGGCTAAAGCTGGGTGTAGCGCAGGATGTGGTCGGGCCTGCGCCCCGCCGGGCGGGGAGCATCGCCGCCGCCCGGCCTGGGACCGACGGACTCGCCAGGCCGAGCAACCCCAGCAAGGCAAGACCCAATAATCCAATCCAATAGCGTCTCATACAATACTCTCCGTGATCATCGGTATCGCGCTGCCGTGCGGGCCGGTCCATTGGGGACTGCCGGGTGCCCCAGGCTGCCCAACGTGCCCCTTGCGGGGCAGCGTCATTAGCCCTTCGGTTGAAGACCGGGTTATGCAGCATTAAACACTAACTATAGACCCTATAGCGGGACTAATCACTTTCCCTTCAATCTTCAATCCAGCAGATATTCTGACGCTGTGTCCTGCCGCCCTATCCGTGAGGACAGAGGGGAGACGGCCCGCAACCGGCTGCGGGCCGTCTCCTGATCGGTCAGGCGGTAGCGCTCACCAGTGGTCGCGCCATGCTGGGGCCGCTAAATGCGTGATCGCCGTCTCCCGATGCGTCGCCCCAGGATCAGGACGAGCAGCCCCACCCCCAGGAGAAGGCCCAGGCCCGCGCTCGGATCGGGGTGGCCGGTTGTGGGCAGCGCCGGGGGCCGGGGTGGGGTCACTGTCGGCGGCCCCGGCGCGAGAGAGACGGGGAGCGGCGTTGGCGTAGCCGTCGGGGGCAGCGCGGTCGGCGGGACCGGCGGGAGGGCGGTGGGCGCGGCCAACGGCTCGTTAGGCAGGGCACCGGGGTGCGTGGCGAGGAAGATGTCGGTGTTGGCTCCCTGCGCGACCTCCCAGAACAGGTAATAGGTGCCCTGGTGATAGAGCAGGTTGGTAAAGTAAAACCCCCCGGCGGAGGAGATCGCGCTCGCTTGCAAGACTGGGTTGCGGGCCGAGCGGGTCCAGCGGATGCCGTCGGGGCTGAGGGCGTATCCTAACGCCATCGTATGGCCGCCGCGTACCGGCGTGCGATAGAGCATGACCCAGCCGTCCGGCGTCTGCTGCACCGACGGCTGATGCACGGCGGCGCTATCCCAGGCCCCCGCTGGGCCGGGGCCGAGGACCGGGTCGCTCGTGGCTAGCGCGGGGACGGTCGTCGCGGGATCATCGTACTTGGTCCAATGGATGCCGTCGGGTGAGGTCGCCAGGCCGATCTGCCAGGTGCCGCCCGCGTCGTAGCCGGTGAAATACATCCGGTAGCCGTCGGCGGCATGGACGACGCTAGGGGAGGCGACCTGCACGGCATCCCAGGCTCCCGCCGGGCCGGGGAGCAGCACCGGGGCAGGATCGACCGTCCACGGCCCGGTCGGGCTGGGCGCGGTGGCCCGCCCGATGGCTCCGCCCGGCGAGGGCGTGCTATAATCTTGCCAGGTGTAGAAATAGAGGATCCAGGTGCCGTTTTCGACCAGCACACTGGAGGCCAGGGCGGCGACTTTGGCATAGGGCACCTCGGCGCTGGTCAGCACCGGCTGATCCCCTTGTTTGGTCCAGTGGGTGCCATCGTCCGAAGTGACATAGCCGATCTGCACCGGAGCGGGCCAGGCGCGGAACCCGTTGCGGAACATATGGAACTGCCCGTTATAGAAGACTTGGGCACCGGGGTCGGTGTAGGTGCCGTCCCAGGCGGCGGACGCACCGTGCGCGACGATGGGGCCGTCGCCCTGCACGGTGAAGAGGTGATCATCCACGGTCGCCGGGTGGGCGCTCAGCGTGAGCGGCAGCGCGAGCAGGCTGAGCAGCGCCGCCAACCCCAGAGCGATCCCACGCATGGCCCCCCAAACGGTTGTGTTAAGCATTTCTACCATCCTCCTAGTCGAGTTGTCGCCTGCCGCCCGATGCGACAGGCGCAGGCGACGGCGGCTCCGCGCGCCCGGCTGGCGGGCGGGCCATCGTTGCCTACCATAGATACTCAATCGGCGGAGAGACGTTCGCGGGATCAGGGGTGGTTTTGGAGGGTGGTTTTGCGGGCGGCTACGGGCGGCCTGGACCGGCAGCTTGGTTTAGCTCCGGCAGCCGCTCGACCAGCTGGGCGCGTTCGCGCACCTGGAGCTTGCGGTAGAGATTCTTGATGTGCCAGCGGGCGGTGTTCTCGCTCACGACCAGCCGGTCGGCAATCGCCCGGTAAGACTCCCCGGCGATGAGGAGACTGAGCACCTCCTGTTCACGGGCGGTGAGGGGAGATGGGGGAATGGACAGGGGTGGCGCGGGCGCGGGGATCACCTGC
>JBBSAN010000958.1:0-2704 GCA_038252265.1 Chloroflexia bacterium | reverse complement strand
TACCGACCGCTTCAACCGGGTGGCCGGGTTTCCCGCCCCGGTCTACACCGAGGAGCCGCTGCCCGAAGGGGGATCGCGGCGCATGGCCCGGCTCCGCAAGTACGGGGTACCCATCGCCTGGTATGATGCCCCCTTCGAGTGGGTGCAGGGGCGCGAGTTCACCTCGGAGCGGCATTACTCGACCGGCCCACTGGGCTACACTCGCACCGTGGCGCGCCTGGACCCCCGGCCTGATGGCGGCACCGATCTGACCTACGAGATCTGGGCGCGGCCCGGCAACGTGCTGGGCTATCCCGGTGTTCCCGTGCAGTTCGGCCTCCTCCAGCGCCGCCTGTTCGAGCGGGCCTTCCGCCGTATTGACGCTTATGTCCAGGCGCACGCCGACGAACCGTTCGCCAGCCATCGCAGTCCGGTGAGCAGCACCGGCAATACCCGGTTGCGCGAGTTCGCCGGGAAACTCGGCGCGGCGGGGATCGATGCAGAGCTGGTGAACCACCTGATCAAACACGTCCGCAGCGCCCCGGACGACCGCCTGACGCGGATGCGCCCCTTTGCCTTTGCCGATGCGTGGCACACCGACCGTTATGCCACGCTGGAACTGTTCCTCCAGGCCAGCCGCCTGGGCCTGCTCGACCTCTCGTGGGACATGATCTGCCCCGAGTGCCGGGGGGCCAAGCAACAGGTGCCCCGGCTGCAAGAGGTGGCGGCCCACAACCATTGTTCGTCCTGCAACATCGATTTCGCGGTGGATTTTGCCCGCTCGGTCGAGGCGACCTTCCAGGTCAACCCGATGGTCAAGCAGGTCTTGCGGCAGGAGTATTGCATCGGCGGGCCGCAGAACACCCCGCATATCCTGGCCCAGCAGGTGCTGGCCCCCGGCGAAACCCGCCCCCTGACCCTGGATCTTCCGGCGGCGCGTTACCGCTGGCGGGCACCCCGCCTGGCAGGCAACGACCCGACCTGGCGGACCATCGCCCCGGATGACGATCCGGCCAGCGGGCGGGTGGGGCTGGAGGTCAGCCCGCAGGCCGAAGCCGCTCCATGCCCGGTGGGCCTCACCGACACGGGGCTGACCGTGGGCCTGCCCGCTTTGCCGCCTGGCTCCGCCACGTTCACGCTCCACAACGCCACCGCACGTGAACAGATTTTCTTGCTCGAACAGACTGATTGGTCGGACCAGGCCAGCACCGCCGCCACGGTGACCTCGCTCCAGGCGTTCCGCGACCTGTTCTCCAGCGAGGCGCTCCGCCCCGGCGAGTCGATCAGCGTCGAGAGCCTGACGCTGCTGTTCACCGACCTCAAAGGCTCGACTCTGCTCTATCGCACGATTGGCGATGCTCCGGCCTTCGGGCAGGTGATGGCCCACTTCGACCTGTTGCGTGCCGGAGTAGCCGCGCATCACGGCGGGCTGGTCAAGACGATTGGCGACGCGATCATGGCCGTCTTCACCGACCCTGCCGACGGGGTGGCCGCCGCGCTCGATATCCTGGAGCGGTTCCGCGCCTACAACGACACCCACCCGGACCGCCCCCTGCTGCTCAAGATGGGGATGCACTGCGGCCCGTGCATCGCCGTCACCCTGAACGATCGGCTCGACTACTTCGGGTCGGTGGTCAACATCGCCGCCCGGTTGGAAGGGCAGAGCGCGGGGGATGATCTCGTGCTGTCGGCGGCCATGACCAACGACCCGGCGGTGGACACCCTGCTGATGGAGCGGGGTGCCCAGGTCGGGCCGTTCATCGCCTATCTGAAAGGGTTTGCCGAGCCGTTTTCGCTGCGGCGGGTGACGCTGCCTGTGGCTTCTACTTTGCTTGCGGCGGTGGCCGATCCCGTATTTATCACCGCCTGATCGTCCCGCCCGCAGCAGGAGTCTGGCAATTGGGTAGGAAGGCCGAGGCGGCGATCTTGCTCATTTGCCCTCGTGTCGCGTTATTGTTCGGGCGGAAGTAGGGCCGGTTCGCCGGGGCCACGCACGGTTCGCCTGGCCCGCCGCAGGGGTAGCCGCCGATGATCCCCCGGCTTGCCATCCGTTCGATAGGGAGGTAGAAGGTGCTGGCGGGGGGCACGTCCGCGAAGGTCTGGCTGGTCGGTGTTTCGGTCCATCCGGCAGCAAGGCTGGTGATCTTGGCGAGTTGCCCCCGCGTCACGTCATTATTGGGGCGGAAGTAGGGGCGGTCCTTCGGGGCGACGCATGGCTCGAAGGGGCCGCCGCAGGGATAGCCGCCGACCACCCCGCGCCCGGCGAGGCGTTCCACATAGATGCCGAAGGTGCTGCCGGGGGGCACGTCCTGGAAGGTCTGCTGGGTGCTCGGTACCGGGTCGCTGAATTGGGCCGCGCTGGCGACGATCTTGCTGGTCTGGCCGCGCGTGACGTTGCTGCCGGGGCGATAATAGGGGGCGGGGCAGGGTTCGCCGGGCGCGCCGCAGGGGTAGCCGCCGACGATGCCGCGACAAGCCAGGCAGCGCACATAGTCATAGAAGGTGCTGCCGGGCGGCACATCCGCAAACGTGATCGCGCAGGTGGTCGGGATCGGCGTGGCACTGGCGGTGGGCGGCAGGGTCGGGCTGGCGGTAGCCGTATCGCCCGGTGTCGGCGTGTTGGACGGGTTGGGCGTCGGGGTGAGGCAGGGGGCATTCGGGTCGTAGTAGCGCCCGATCAGCGATTGGTAGGGACCGCCGTTCCCGGCGATGGTGCCCACCGTCC
>JBBSAN010000957.1:0-2713 GCA_038252265.1 Chloroflexia bacterium | reverse complement strand
CCCTGATCTCGTCTGGGATGTCGACGGCCTCGTCCCGGTCGTTACGCAGGACGCCGCGACCGGGGCCGTGCTGATCCTGGCCTTCATGAACCGCGAGGCCCTGGCGGCGACCCTGGCGACCGGGGAGGTCCATTTCTGGAGCCGGGCGCGGCAGCGATTATGGCGCAAGGGTGAGCAGTCGGGCCATATTCTGGAACTCGAATCGCTTTATGTCAACTGCGAAGCGAACAGCCTCCTGCTCAAAGTGCGGCCCCACGGCCCGGCCTGCCACACCGGCTATCCCACCTGCTTCTACCGCCGCGTCGCCCTCGACGGCAGCCTCCAGCCCGAAGGCGCGCCGGAGTTCGACCCCGCCACCGTCTACAATGAATAGTCCGCCCGTCGCGGGACGAGGCGTGATGCGTGATGCGTGATGCGTGATGCGTGATGCGTGATGCGTGATGCGTATTGCGTATTGCGTATTGCGTAAGGCTTGAGTTGATCTAATCTACCTCATACCTCGTACCTCGTACCTCGTACCTCGTACCTCGTACCTCGTACCGACCGACAATCGGCCTCTAGACTTAGGGCTGCCCCGCCGCTGGGCCGATGTTCCCCCCCGCCCCATGTGTTAAGATCGTGCGGTATGTGCGTACTGGACGAGACAGAGGCACCGCAACGGCCACACCCGGAGGAACCCATGACCACGCAAACACAGTTTCAGGCACGGCCCTTTGCGGGCGAGGCCGATTTTCAAGGCATGTGTGATTTGATCAATACCTGTAACGAGGTGGATCAAATGACCCACGATCCATACGTCACGCTCGCGTACATGCGCGAATGGATCATGGAAGACCCCGATCTAGATCGGGAGCGTGATATACGCCTGTGGACCGATGCCGCCGGGCACATCGTCGGGCAGGGCATCCTGCGGATCGCGCCGCCCAACGCGGACGATCCCGAACAGGTGGTGGACGGGCAGCTTGGGTTCCGCGTTCACCCCGATGCCCGCAGCGCGGGCATGGAGGCCGAAATCGTGGAGTGGGCGGAGGACCGGGTGCGCGCGGTGGGGCAGGAGCGCCAGCAGCCTGCCCACCTGCATACCCGGCTGCACAAGACCACCCCGGCGCACACTGCTTACCGCAAAGACATCCTCGCCGGTCTGGGCTTCCGCCCGGTGCGCTACAGCTACAAGATGGCCCGCCCGCTCGACCAACCGATCCCCGACGCCGCACTCTCGGCGGGCTACACCCTGCGTACCGTGGGGGCCGCCGAGCAGAGCAAATGGGTCGATGTGTTCAACGGGTCGTTTATCGATCACTGGAACCATCACCCGATGACCGAGGAGCGCAACGCCCACTGGATCAGCGGCCCGAATTACCGGGCCGCTGGCGATCTGCTGGCGGTCGCACCCGACGGCACCTTTGCCGCCTTCTGCCGCTGCGAAATCAACAACGAGGACAACGCGCTGAGCGGGCGCAACGAAGGCTGGATCGAAGTCCTGGGCACCCGGCGCGGCCACCGCCAACGTGGCCTGGGCCGGGCGGTCCTCCTGGCCGGATTGCGCTGGCTGAAAGGCCAGGGCGTGGGCACGGCGGTGTTGTGGGTGGACGCGGAGAACCCCACCGGGGCGCTGCGGCTCTACGAGTCGGTCGGCTTCGTCGTGGCCTTGACCAGCGATACCTATCGCAAAGATTTATAAGGGTGCCCCGGCCTTTCCCGCCCCGGCGCTGGAGCTAGAGGAGACAACCGTGACTACCTTAACGCAATTCGCCGCCCGGCCCTACGCGGGCGACGCCGATCTCCAGGCTATTGTCGATCTGCACAACCTGTGCGATCGCACCGACAAGCTGGACAATAACACCGATGTGGAGAGTCTGCGCGAGGAACTGAGCGGCCCGGACATCGATCCGGCCAAAGATGTGTTCCTCTGGGAAGATGCCGATGGGCAGTTGGTCGCCTTCGGCCAACTGTGGATTCCCCCCGACGCCGAAGGCGGGGAACTGGTCGCCGGGTGCTTCTTCCGGGTCCACCCGGACACCCACAATGACGGCATCGAAAGCGCGATCATCGCCTGGGGCAGCGCACGGGTGGCAGGGATCGCCAGGAATCGCGGCGTGCCCGGCTTCCTCCAATCGGGCCTGCGCTACAGCACGCCGGAGTATAGCGCCTATCGCCAGGGCGTCATGGACGCGCACGGCTATACCCCGACCCGCTACTTCTTCGACATGGTCCGCCCGCTGACCGAGCCGATCCAGGAGCCGCAATTCCCGGCGGGCTACACCCTGGGCTACCTGGCGAGTGACGACGACATCCCGCGCTGGGTAGAAGCGTTCAATGGGTCGTTCATCGACCACTGGGATTTCCACCCGCTGACCGAAGAACAAGCCCGGCACTGGCTGAGCAGCCCGAAGTATCAGGCCGAAGGCAACCTGATTGCCGAGGCCAGCGATGGCACCCTGGCCGCGTTCTGCCTGTGCTGGATCGATCCCGACGACAACGCCCGCAACAACCGCAAGGAGGGCTGGATCAGCGACCTGGGCACCCGCCGGGGGCACCGCAAGATCGGCCTGGGCCGGGCGATGCTCCTCGCCGGGATGCACTGGCTGAAGGGTCAAGGCATGGACACGGCCAAGCTGGGCGTGGATGCCGAGAACCCCTCCGGCGCGCTGCGCCTCTACGAATCGGTCGGCTTCGTTGAGGTCGAACGACGCGCATCGGCCCGCACCATGAT
>JBBSAN010000956.1:0-2714 GCA_038252265.1 Chloroflexia bacterium | reverse complement strand
GTACGGCCCGGCCAGATCATCGGTCGCATGGGGTCCACCGGCTGTTCGACCGGGCCACATGTGCATGTGATGATTCAGAATGAGCGCGGCCAGTTTCTGGACCCGATGAACTTCATCGGTCCCAATCGCACGCAGTACCAGCGTCCTTGAGCCAATGCAACCAGGTGCCGATACCATGACACACTACTTACGTCATCAACACGCCATAGCGGTACAGCTACTGGCCGCCGTCTTCAGCCTGGCCCTGCTGATCTCTGCTATCACGACAGCCCACGCCGAGCCTACTCCGCCCCTCGCGCCAACCGATCTGCCAATCCAGATCGTCGTGCACACAGGCGACGGCGTGCCGGTTCCGGGCATCGTAGTTACGCTGCACTCTGCGTCTAACGACCTCGGTGGCCCGCCGACGCCTGAGCCGGATCAACAGGGCACGACCGGCGCAGGCGGTCAGGTCTTGTTCAGGAACCTGGGGCATTGGGTGTGGTACGCGACCTTCCATGGCACCTTTGCCAACCGATCGATTCAGGAACCGGGCGCGCAAGGGAAACCGCCCTATGGCACGAATACGCAGGGGAACGGCTTTCCGCTGGTGGTCGATCCCCAACTCGAAAACGAAGCTAATATCGCCACCCCAGCCGCATCGGAGCCAACCACCATCAGCAGAATTGTGCTTGTCCCTGCCGAGAATACATGGATCCCAGCGCTCGACCTGGCCGATGAAGCAGCCACACCGATTAGCCTGCCGACCGTGCAGGCAGGGACGATGCCACAGGCAGTAGATCCGTTGACACCCGAACCGAGTGCCCCAGGCAATAGCCCGACATCCGGCAACCTCTTCTGGCTGGCCCTCATCGCGGGGATAGGCGTGCTGGCGCTTTACCTCAGATGGCGACAGCAGCTTACAGGTGAACCACAGCCTGAGATCCTCGCGGGTAGCCTGAATGATGCCGACAGTGAGCCACATCCTGGCCCGGTGCTTTGGGCCGCCGATGGCGATGGGTCCAGCCCCGAAGAACCCAGCGTGGCCGAGTCCGTCCCATCCACTTCGTCGCAAGGAGAGTAACCGCCATGCCTGACTGGATGCTCATTCCTTTCCAATACTTTGTCTGCATGGTCATGCACTTTTGCGCCTCATTCTGGTGGCAGATCGACCAGGCCCTGCTCCTGGGCGCGGTGATGATCCACTATTTCCGGCGCTGGCTCCAGAACGATGTTCTCGACTTCACCATCAACCTGATCTTTCAGCCGGGAAATGGTAACTTCCTCATGGCCTACATCGCAGGCGCGCTGGGGCTGGCGATCCTGTTGGGCGGCATCTTCCTGCTGTTGCGTAACCTCTTTGTCCATTCCAGCCCGGTAGACTTCCGGCGCATCATCTTCTGGGTCGTGCTGATCGGCTGGCTCCTCAGCAACCGCAACTCGATCTTTCACGATCTTGAGGGATTCCGCAACTCGCTCGCGAGCGGCGCATACAACACAGCCGCGATGGTGAACGACCATATCATGCAGGAGGGCTACAACCAGACGGGCGGAGAGGTACCCAGCCCCAGTGCCGGAACCATCACGATCCCACAGCTCTTCCCACAAACCACACACCAGTACGGTCTCACCGAAATCACAGCGTTGGATGCCACAGCCTATCATCTCAAGGCCACGCAGGACGACATCGCGCAGACTAACCCGGGCAGTGTCCCCCTACCCACGCAGTTTTATCAGGAATACTATGTCACCGGTGGGACGCAGTATTTTCCGGTGCCCTCCGACAACAACGCGCGCATGGCGGCGGTAAGCAGGGCGATGATCGGCACCGGGCTGATGTTCACCGGCACGATCCCATCGCTGGTGTCCTTGATCCAGGCGCTGATCAGCCTGCTGTTCACCCTGTCTGCCACCATCCTGTTCTTCAGCCTGCCCATCGCCCTGCCCTTCTCCTTCTTCAATGCCACGGAGGTTATCGCCTTCGATATCATCCGGGCTTACCTCAACCTGATCATCAAGACCTTTGTCGTCAACCTGCTGCTGGCAATCTTCATCGGCTTCATCATCTACTGGGGCAGCAGTGGCAATATTGCCGGATTCCTGGCGATGTCATCGCTCACCCTCTATCTCTGCTTTCGATTGATGCGGGTCGCCGCCCAAACCTTCGAGCAGTCCGTCAACGCCCTCACCAACGGCATCGACCAGGTGACTGGCACCCGAACGATGGATCCTCTCGAAACAGCCAAGCAGGCGATCGGGAAGGTGACGAACGCGGTGGTCACAGCGGGTGCGGTCACCGCTACCGGCGGCGCAGGCGCACTGGCTGGTGCAGGCGCTTTGATGAGCAGCAGCGGTTTCTCCTCCGCCGGTTCAGCGCTCGTCTATAGTGCCGCGCACCGGCGTTCCGAACCCGGCGATTTTGCCCGCCGCGCATTGACCCGGCGGGGCGAGCCAGAGGTCCTCAGTCCCCGCGAGCAAGACCAGGCGGTGCGCGCGGCGGAGGTGGTCGGCGGTGTCTCGGCTGGCGATCACAACCAGGCAGCGGCAACACTCACGCAGTTGGGTGCCCGCGCTGCAGCTACCCGCGCCCGCCAGACTGCCGTGCGCCGCGTTCTGGCAGAAGCAGGGATTGTCCAGCCGGAAGAAGCAGGGTCACCGGCGCAGCGCCTGGAACGGTCGCTCGGTGCCAACCTGCGTGAACTCACCGTCACGCCGGATGAGCTAGAGGAGGCGGT
>JBBSAN010000955.1:0-2717 GCA_038252265.1 Chloroflexia bacterium | reverse complement strand
GGGCTGGCCCGGGTCCTCGAGATGCTGACCACGGCGGCGCTGCTCGCCGAGTATCAGCAGACAGAAGGCGACCTGCCGCCACCGATCCAGGCCTTGTTACAGCGTCATGGCGGCTTACCAGAGTTATGAATGGATCTCAAACAAGCCCTCTTGACAAACGGCGGAAAACCTTAACTTGTAGCTGATGGACTAAGAGGCATCATGAGCAAGTCTCGCGGCAACGCGGATGAATTGTTGGTGCGCTGCCTGGAGAACAAGGGCGTGCAATATGACCTCGGGCTACCGGGCGAGGAAATTGTGGATGTGCTGGGTGTGCTATCGCGCAGCGCGCAGTTCTGGCTGGTGGTGACCTGGCCTGAGCAGGGCGCCGCCTTCATGGCCGCTATGCACGACCGGGTCAGCAACCTATCCGGGCGTGTGCTGGGCGACCCTCAGCCCCAGCGCGCCCAACCTGATCACCGGCATCGCCGACGCCACCCTGGACCGGGCCCCGCTGGGGGCGATCGCTGGGCAGGCCGGGTTGGAACGGGTCTACAAGGAATCGCACCAGTATCTCGATGTGATGGAGCTGCTGCGCCCGATCACCAAGTGGAATGCCCGGGTTGAGTTGGCCGCATCCTTGCCCGAGATGGTGCGGAAAGCCTTTCGCCTGGCCGCCTGGAAAAGCCCGGCGCGACCCATCTCGCGCTGTGGCGGCTGCCCACTCCGGTGGCAACGGCCCCCCCTGCGGCGCACGACCTACCAGCTTCAATCCGCCACTACGCTGGCCGCAGATTGAAGCTGGTAGGGTCTTCGTGAATGGGATGGTGGCCCCGGATCCGCACTTGCCCTATATACGTTCCCCATGGGCTGGAGATAATCCTCTGTCATGGAGTGGCCCGCGCCTTAACGAACGCTCTCCGAACCAGGGGGGCGCAGCGGCTTGGCCCCATCCGGCACCGGACCGGTTGTTAAGCGCACGACGACCTCGGCGGGAAGGCATATGTGCGCGGGTGCCGCGCCCGGTCCCGCCAGGGCGGCCAGCAGCAGTTGGACCCCTTGCTGGCCCATGGCGCGCATGGGCACGCGCATCGTACTAAGCCCCAGATACTGGGCCACCTCGATATCGTTGTAGCCGAGCACAGACAGGTCGTCGGGTACGCGATAGCCGCCCTGGCGCGCCGCATCGAGTACCCCGATCGCCTGGGTATCACTGCCGACGAACACCGCTGTGGGGGGGTCGGGGAGCGCCAGCAACCCGTTGAGCGCCGCCCCCCCCGCCTCTGGGCTGAAATCCGTGATCACTGCATATTCGGGCCGCAGCGGGAGCCCGGCCGTGGACAGGGCCTCGTGGTACCCGGTACGACGCCCTCCTGTATAGAGCGGTGTGAACGGGTCCTCCGGGCGATCAATGAGCGCGATCCGCTGATGTCCAAACGCCAGTAGATGCCCGACGGCTAACCGGGCGGCTGCGGCGTGGTCCACCTGCACGCTGGAAAGTTGATCGTTTGCCGTGTCCACCAGCACGACCGGGCAATGTACCGCCTGGAGGCGCGCCAGCAGAGCAGCAGTCGGCGTAACCGAAACAATCAGGACGCCATCTGCGTAACCACGCGCTGCGGCCTGGGCAAAGGCGTGATCCCGGTCGGCCACCCGCTCGATACTGTGAATCAGTAAGCCATAGTCGGTCTCGGCCAGGCCCAGTTCAATCCCCCGCAGGACTTCGACGTAGAAATGCCGGGTTACCAGAGGCAGGAGTACCTCGATCATGTGGGTGCGCCGGGTGCTCAGACCCCGGGCCACGGGGTTGGGTTGGAAGTCCAGCTTGTCTATAGCTGCTTCGACGCGCGTGCGGGTAGTCGGGGCGACCTGCGGATGGCCATTCAAGACCCGGGAGACGGTGCCGACGCCCACGCGAGCCTCCCGCGCTACATCGCGGATGGTCGCCATTTCGATTACCTCCTCTACGCTGCTGTACAAACCACCAAACCAATGCTACACCCTATCATACCATATCCCGAGGCCCTATGGAACCGGTTCCTAACTGCTATAACGCGTTTATGGGACCCATTCCAGAAAAGAGCAACTGTGCCGATCGCTCTATAGCGCTGGCGCAATTGGCTGTTGGGAGGTTCGGAGGTGACCTACTGCGCGTAGCAGTTCTACTGCGATGCCTGCTCAGCTCGACTGCGCTCGAATACCGCCCCGGTATTTGAGCGCAGTCGAGTTACGTCGATGCCCTGCTCGGCCTGCAGATGGTGGATACGCTGCCGGTGACCACCATTGCCGCGTTCCTCAACCACGGCTGCGTGGCGCGCACGATCCGACCAGGACGTGACTAGCGCGCACCAACGGCTCGCTGATCTCGCGGCGGCGGGGATTGACTTGGACCGCGTGATGCAAAATCTGGGAGACGCGGGCGTGGCCGGCTTCGCGGAGTCCTACACGATGATGCGCCAGGCGATGGCCGCTAAAATCCGGCAGTTAATCAGCCCGCCAGCCGCCACGGCACACGCCTTCCGCCAGTAGATCGACTGCGGCAGGGAGCAAGACCGCCCATGTGCCCGCGGAGCGGCGGGCTACCTGGTCACCCACTTGGCTGCGCGAGCCGGACCAGCATGTGCCCTATGACTCTATCCTGTCGTTGCGCCGCACCCGTCACGGTCAGCGGCGGCGGACCGGTAGCTCTACACCAACATTACGGACTTTGCATCAGCCGTGGGGGCGGGGGCAGGGCT
>JBBSAN010000954.1:0-2728 GCA_038252265.1 Chloroflexia bacterium | reverse complement strand
TTTGCAGATTCATGCTAAAGCTATTGACGCTCGGAACGTAGTTGTTGACGACATCAAAGCCCGTGCCGACGGTGTAGAGGCTGAAGTGCGGGGTGGTAATAATCAGTTGATGAGTTTCAGCTTTCCAGTAGCTGCGTACTTCGACCCAGGTTCCTTGGGTTTCATCGTAGGTATAGACATGGAGAGGGAAGCCGACGACGCCCGCGGCGGTCAAGACGGCGGGATCGACCGTCCAGACCAGCATCGCATCCTGAGCAAAATGCGTGACCCGTTGGCCCGTGATCCCCTGCGTGGCCGTGAGTTCGTAAGTATAGGCCAGAGGCTGCCCATCGCGGGTGGCCCGTGGATCGCCGGACGCAAAGCTCGCGGGCGTGAGCTGCACATTGATCGTGTCGGTCAGTGCAATCGCCCCCGGCGATAGCCCTAGCGTCAACGCGCCATCCGCACTGGTGATGCGCCCACCGGTGAGGCCACTGACCAGGGTACCACTGATCGTCCCCGTAAGGGCGGGTAGCGCCTGAATATGGGCGAGCGTGGCCTCTGCCGCCGCACTTAACGCCTGATCGACGACGTTCGTGGCGGGGGGCGCGGTAAGAGTGGGTGGGGGGGTTGGCAAGCCGATCGTGTAGGTCGGTGGCGGGGTGATCGTCGGGGTCGCGATGTACGTTGGACTCCCCGTCACCAGGGGCGGAACGGACGCGGTGCCCGCGATGCTCGGCGTCGGGGTCGGGGAGGGGAAGGTGGTGGCGGGCGGCGGCAGGGGGGTGGACGATGGGGGAGGAGTGGTAGAGAGGGGACTCGGGGACAGCAGGGGCAGCGTGGGGGTCGGGCTGGGCAAAGGTGCCACTGTTCCTGTGATCTGGGGCGTAGCAGCAGCACTCCCGCCCGGTGCGGTGCCCGCAGGCCCGTTTATCGAATCGGCCAGGCTTGACCGTTGCGGCAGCAACCCCGCCAACAATGCCAGCAACAACAGAACCGATAACCGCCGATGCAGTCGAGCCATGATGTGCAGACTCCCTTCACAATCTAAAGTACCCAGAGAATGGCGCACTGACTTATAAGCCAACGCCGTACAAGGGTCGCAGGTACTAATCGTGCATGGCTGCGGTTCCACATCAGCGTAGTAGCAGCCTTTAATTGTACGTTACTGAACGTTTAGGGTTAGGAAGGGTAGAGATTATATCGAGTGAAAATAGAGAGTGGGTGAGGATGGAGTAAGAGAAAGGAATTCCGATCTCAATGGATCAAGCTATTCTTATGCTCGTAGATCATCAGCTAAGATAAGTAACTCGGTGAGGAATAAGCTGCAAAGAGAGTATATAAGGGTAGTTGGAATGCGTAAATAGCCAATTGGTCCTGCAAATAGAAATGTACTTAATCCTGAGGCTCCGAACCGATCAATCCTTTCTATATAGAAGGTACTGTTTTAAGCTCTTTTCAAGAGCTATTCAATACACAATGACGATCTAGCATTCAACAAAGCGAGCAAGTAGGCTTCTAGCTGGGTACCGAGACGAGGATCCTCGCTTCTGCTGGCGACCTCCCACTCACCGGGTCGCTGCGCGAAAGGGATCAGCGGTCCAAAATCGCGAAAGCGCGGGTGTAAGCGCCTTGGGCGCGATCATTTTGGACCATACAGACAATGCGGTTTCCCATTCGCCTTGCGCCCCACAGCGAGTATTATGGAAGACTGCCGTGTTCGCGCCATCGGCCTGGGCAGCACGGTCCGGCGCGCCGGTTCGCCCGGCGGAGCCAACCTGCGCAAGCCCCGTTCGCGGTCCGACCAGCGCGCGGCCCCCGTCAGGGGACCGGTACCCAACTCGCGCCGCCATCCGTGGTCGCATAGAACTGGTTCTGCTCGTCGCGTACCCACCCGTGCGCGGCGTCGGCAAAGCTGATCGCGCTGGGCCGCAGGCTGGTGAATGTATAGCCCCGCCAGGTCTGCCCCCTGTCGGCGGTCGCCAGGATCACCGGTAACTGTGGATTGGGCGGCACGACCAGCACCCACCCCTGGCCGTCCGCGAGCAGCGTGATGTCCTGCACGGCCTCCAGTCCCAGCGGTCGCCAGGACTGCCCGCCATCGGCCGTGGCGGCGAGATGCCCATCCGCGCGCAGCCATCCCACCGCCGCGCTCACGAAGCGGATCTCTGCAACCGAGGGGGCGGTCGTGAACGCTTGATGAAACGTGGTGCCCCCATCAGTCGTCAACGCCCCGGCGCCGCCCACCCGCCCGTGCGATTGCGCGACCAGGTCGAGATTGGCGTCGCCAGCCAGGTAGCCGCTGCGCCCATCCGGGAAGGCAATCGTCCGCCACTGCGGATCCCAACTGTGAACCTCCTGCGCCTGCTGCTGCTGCCAGGTCGCCCCGCCGTCGGTCGTGCGGGCGAGCATCTGCTGCCCCTGTTGGTACGGTGCGAAGCAATCCGCCACCGCCCACCCGTGGAGGCGATCCGGGAAACTCAGATCGCGTACCTCAACGAGGCTAGCGGGGCGACAGAGATCGGCCAGGGTGCCGATCCGCTGCCAACTCTGCCCGCCATTGTTGGTCGTGAGGACCGCGCCGCTATCCCAGGGCATCCCGATGCCGACGCCCTGGTGGGTGTCCAAGAAGTGGAATGGCCCGCTGGGGCCGAGGGGACGGCCGGACAAGGCCGTCCAATGAACGCCGCCATCCCGCGTCCCGAGCAAGCTACCGTCCTTAAACGAATCGTACACGATGCGCGCGTAT
>JBBSAN010000953.1:0-2730 GCA_038252265.1 Chloroflexia bacterium | reverse complement strand
CGGGAAAGCTGGCACGCAGCGCGGGATATTCCGCTCGATGTGCCGCTGGCCGCGTATTTCGGCTTCCTCAATTCCAGCAAGGGGCTGGACACGCTCTTGCGGGCGTTGCAAGCGGCGCGGGCGGGTGGTTCCCCGGTCCACCTGCTGATGGTCGGCGGGGGCATCGGCAGCAGCGACCCGACCAACCGCGCCACCGCCGCCGCCATCACCCGCCTGACCCGCGATCTGGGCGTGGCCGACGCGATCCACTGGACGGGCTATGTACCCCCCAGCGGGGTCTCGGCGGCGTTGCTGAGCGCCGACCTGGCGGTATTGCCCTTCGCTGACGGGGCCTCGTTCCGCCGGGGCAGCCTGCTGGCGGTGATGGCCCACGGCCTGCCGGTGGTCAGCACCCAACCGCGTGTTCCCGAAGGCGGCGACCAGCCCCGCTCCCGCGCCCTGACCTTCCGCGACTGGCCCCGCCTCCAACACGGCGAGAACGCCCTCCTGACTCCCCTGGACGACCCCGCCGCCCTGGCCGCCGCCATCGCCCAGGTGACGGGCGACCCCGCCCTGCGCGCCCGCCTGGCCGCCGGGGCACGCACCAGCGCCGCCTGGTTCGATTGGGACCGCATCGCCGCCGACTACCTGGCCCTGTTCGCCCGGATCGGTGTGCGCTAGCAGGTGCGTGGGTGCCTGGGCTTTTGTCGGGCCTGGCACAGCGTCCCTCTGGCTGTTGGATGTATAATAAGGTATTGCAGTTGGCGAATGGGTGAACCGCGCACTTTCTCTGTGCCCCGCTGCTTTTCTAACCCACTCTGTCATCCTGAGCGCAGCGAAGGATCTTGTTGAGGCATTTAGATCGTTGGGGTGTGGGACTATGCTCAGGGACAAATCGGGGCGCATAGCGGCGACTATAGGCGGGGAAGAAGATCCTTCGCTGCGCTCAGGATGACTGGGTGGGGTTGGGTACGCCGTTCGCAGCGAACAACAGCATTCTCTATGCAAGATAAGGCGATCAGATCGTGTTACGTAACCGGCATGTGTTATATGATGTGTGGCTGGCGGATGGGGCGCCGCTGGAGCGGGCCGAGCCGATGAAGGCGCTGATGGAAGCGGCGGCGCTGGCTGGTGGCGCGACTATCCTCACCGCCTATTTTCACCCGTTCGCCCCCTGCGGCGTGACCGGGTTCTTGCTGCTGGCCGAGTCGCATCTCAGCGTGCATACCTGGCCGGAAGAGCGCTTCGCTGCGTTCGATGTGTTTAGCTGCGGTGACATGGACACAGCGCGGATCGTGGAAGTCATCCGCGAGGCGCTGCACCCGATCCGCGAGGACGTGCGGATCTTGCACCGGGGCGTGGACGAGGAGGCGGGATGGACGAGCTAGCCTCCGGTGGGGTGGCGACCCGGCCCCGCCTGATCAAGTGCGTGGTCTGGGACCTGGACGACACGCTCTGGACGGGGGTGCAGGCCGAGGGTGCGCCGCCGCAGCCCCAGCCTGCCGTGCTGGCGGTGATCGACACCCTGGCGGCGCGGGGCATCGTCCATAGCGTGGCGAGCCGCAACGACCCGGCGACCGGGGCGCGGCTGCTGGAATCGCCCGAACTGGCCGGGCGCTTCGTCGCCCCGCAGGTGGGCTGGGAGCCAAAAGACAAGGCGCTGCTCCAGATCGCCGCCACGCTAAACATCGGCCTGGACAGCCTGGCCTTCGTAGACGACAGCCCGTTCGAGCGCGCCGCCGTCGCCCACCTTTTGCCCCAGGTGCTGGTGCTGGCCCCAGAGGATGTGCCCGGCCTGCCGGATCGCCCTGAATTCGCCCCCGGCCCCGTGACCGCCGAGGCCGCCCGGCGCACGGCGCTCTATCAGGAGGAAGCCGACCGGCAAGCCGCCGAGCAGGCCTGGGCCGGATCGCGGCTCGACTTTCTGCGCGCCTGCGAGATGCGCTTGACTATCGCTCCGGCCACCGCCGCCGACCTGCCCCGCCTGAACGAGATGGTCAGCCGCACCAACCAGTTGAACAGCACGGGGATGCGCTACAGCCCCACAGCCCAAGCTGCCCGCGTCCACGATCCGGCGCGCTACCGGGTGCCCACCGCCCGGCTGACCGACCGCTTTGGCGACTACGGGCTGATCGGCGCGGCGCTGGTAGACTGGCAGGGCGGCACAGATGGCGGGCCGCTGGTCGAATTGCTGATGCTCAGTTGCCGGGTGGAGGGGCGGGGCATCCCGGCGGCGCTTTTGCGCCATTTGCTGGCGCAGGCGCAGGCCGAGGGGCACCCCGCGCTGGGCGCGCTCTACCGCCCCACGCCGCAGAATCGCCAGATGGTGGTGCTGCTGCGGAGCCTCGGTTTTCGCGCCGCCGATCCTCTCATTTCGCCCGACCCGCTACTGGACGGGGCGACGGTCTTCCGCCGCCCGCTCTCCGGCGACCTGCCCCCCACGCCCGAATGGCTCCACATCGAGGTGCGCCCATGACCGCTCGTTCGCCCGCTGCCGCCCGGCTGCGGGACATCCTGGCCCGCGTGCTGGAACAGCCGCCCGCCACGGTGGCGGCGCTGCCCGACAATACGCCGTTCTTCGGTGCGGGGCTGGCCCTCGACTCGCTGACCGGTATGGAACTGCTGGCGGCGATCCAGGCCACGTTCGGGGTGGATGTGGCGGCGGAGGATCTCAATCTAGAAAGCCTGGACACACTGGGCACGCTGGAGACGTTTATCGAGACACATATCCCCAGAGGGTGACCCTGGAGT
>JBBSAN010000952.1:0-2732 GCA_038252265.1 Chloroflexia bacterium | reverse complement strand
GAATACGCAATACGCAATACGCAATACGCAATACGCAATACGCAATACGCGGTACATTGTCACGCATCACGCATCACGCATCACGCATCACGCATCACGTTTCACGTCTCCCGATTCAGCACCGGCAACACTTCGTCGCGCAGTAATTGCAGCGTGGTCAGGTCGGGGAAGCCGCCGCAACCGAGCATGAAGTAATCCACACCCAACTCGATGAACGGTTGCATTTGTTCGATGATCTGCGCCGGGGTGCCAACAAAAGCGGTGTCGGCGCTCATGCGCCCGCCGTGCAGCCGGGTCACCTCGGCGTCGGTGGGGCCGCAGGTGCAGCCGCCGAACCAGGTGCGGCGCAGCGTGGCCGGGTCGCGGCCTACGGCGGCGCAGGCCCGTTCTAACTCGGTCACCTCTTCGCGGTAGCGGGCGATGCCGGTCCACGAGACGTTCCACCAGTCGGCATGGCGGGCCACCAACCGCAACATGCGCGGCTTCGACCCCCCGATCATGATCGGCGGGATCGGGTCGGGCTTCGGCTCGCAATAGGCATCTTTCACCTGATAATGCTTGCCCGCGACGGTCGCCTGCTTGTCGGTCCACAGCGCCTTGACGATCTGCAACGTCTCGTCCAACTCCTCAACGCGCACCCCTGCCGAAGGGTAGTCGTAGCCATAGGCGGTATATTCTGGCTCGTGCCAACCCGCGCCGATGCCCAGAATGAAGCGGCCCCCGGTCAGGAATTGCAGCGTCGCCCCCATCTTCGCCAGCAGCGCCGGGTTGCGGAACGATTGGCACAACACCGCGTGCCCGAAGGCGAAATCGGGCTGCCGGGCCGCCTGGTAGGTCAGCGCCGTCCACCCTTCCAGCAGGTGATTATCCTCGAACATCAGGTGGTCGACCATCCAGGCCGAGTCGAACGCACCCCGCACCAGATCAAACCCCCGCGCCACATCGGCCAGATAGGTCGCCCGCCCCGCCGGTTCCCGCGCCCCACTCGGCATGGACCAGCCAAATTGGATTTTGCTCAATTCAACGCTCCTTTAGTCAGAAACCAATCAAGATCTCATCGGATGATACGGTGATCCGCCGCGCTCACTGCGCCTTGTGGGTCTGGAGCCGCGCCAGCCGGGCGTTATCCTGCTGCAACCGCGCCTCGGCACGAACGAGCAGGGCAGCAATCTGCTCGTGCGGCCAGATCACCACGCCGTCATCATCCGCGATGACCAGATCGCCGTCGCGGATGACGACGCCGCCAATGGTGACGGTGCCGCCGACCTGCCCCGGTTCCTGTTTCCTGGGTGCGGCAGGGGTCACACCCCGGCACCAAACGGCAAACCCCAACTTGCGGATTTCCCGTGAGTCGCGGACTAGCCCGTCGGTGACCAGCCCCAGATACCCGGCATTTTGCAATTCAAGGGCCATCAAATCGCCCAGGGTCGCCGTGCGCGACTCGCTGCCCCCCGCGACGACCAGTACCGTCCCCGGCACAGGCGGCGCGTCAAGGGCCTGCCGCACCGCCAGATTATCGTCCCGGCTCATCAGCACCACCCGCGCCGGACCCACCACGCGGGACGCCGGGGCCAGGGGCACGATGGTATTCGGCAAGATCCCCTCTCCCTCCGCTGCATCCGACGCGAGGGTCGCGGCCAGCCACTCAGGAAACTCCATCATCCGTCTCTCCTTCTCCTTCCATAAAATCACGCATCACGCATCACGTTTGCTGAGGAAGTCTAGCAGGAACGGTGCCCTGTGGGGCGCAGGCGATGGATGTGATACAATAGCACCACTAGCCCCTATGGAGGAGATATGCCCATGATTGCTCCCGCTTCGCCCGGCCTGGACCTCGCCGGGATCCGCGCCCAGTTTCCGTCGCTGGCCCTGCAACAGGACGGCACCCCGGTCGTCTATTTCGACAACCCGGCAGGCACCCAGGTGCCCCAGGCCTGCATTGACGGCATCGTCCACTACCTGACCACGGCCAACGCCAACAGCCACGGCCCGTTCCTGACCAGCCAGCGCACCGACGCGATGGTGGAGCAGGCGCGGGCGGGCATGGCCGCGCTGCTGGGAGCGGCAGGGCCGCATGAGATCGCCTTCGGCCCCAACATGACCACGCTCACTTTCGCCCTCAGCCGGGCGATGAGCCGCCAGTTCGGCCCCGGCGACGAGGTGATCGTGACCGAACTGGATCACGACGCCAACATCACCCCCTGGACGGCCCTGGAGGAGCGCGGTGTGATCATCCGCCGCGTGCCGGTGCGGCTGGACGATTGCACCCTGGACCTGGAGGCGTATGGGGCGTTGTTGTCGCCGCGGACTCGGCTGGTGGCGGTGGGCCTGGCCTCTAATGCCGTCGGCTCGATCACCGATGTGGCGACGATGGCGCGCATGGCCCATGCCGTGGGTGCGTGGATCTGGGTGGACGCGGTGCATTATACGCCTCACGGCCCGCTGGATGTGCAGGCACTGGGGATCGACTTCCTGGTCTGCTCGGCCTACAAGTTCTTCGGCCCGCACCTGGGCATCCTCTGGGGCCGCGCCGAACTGCTTGACCAGATCCGCCCCTACCATGTGCGCCCCGCCCCGCAGACCTCGCCGGATAAGTTCGAGCCGGGTACCAAGAACCACGAATGCCTGGGCGGGCTGGTCGGCACGCTGGGCTACCTGGCCGCGCTGGGGGGCCCGGCGGTTGCCGACAGCCCGCCCACCCGCGCCGCCTTCGGGCAGGCCATGACCACCAT
>JBBSAN010000951.1:0-2736 GCA_038252265.1 Chloroflexia bacterium | reverse complement strand
CCTAATCTCTGATTTCTGATTTCTAATTTCTGACTTCTAACGGCTACTTCGTCGTGTCCGCAGGCTTCTTCAGCGTGTACTTCAGCACCTGCTTGCCCCAGCCGGTGGCGACGAAGAGATCGTTCGCGTCGCTGAAGGCCATCTCGCCGGGGGCCGTGGTGCCCTGCTTGGCGATGCGCCCGACGTAGCGCCCGGGCGGCTCATAGACCTGGATTCCGTCCCAGTCACCGACGTAAATCCGGCTCTGGTTATCAATCGCCAGATCGCCCAGCGGCTGGTTGAACTGGTCGGGCGCATCGCCTTCGCTGCCGAATTGGTTGAGGTACTTGCCGTCGGGCGCAAAGTGGTAGACCACATGGGTGCCATGACCGAGCAAGAACAGGTCGCCCAGGCCATCCGCCGCCAGGTGCGTCTCGATCTCCGATTGATCCGTCTGCTTGCGGATGGGGTCGTCAATCCGGCCCAGCACCGTCCCGTCGGGGCTGAAATGCACCAGGTCTTCGGAGATCAGGTTGCCCATCGCCAGCACGCTTCCGTCGGGCAGGACAGTCACATCATCGAAGCTATCTTTGATGAAGCTCCCGTCGCGGTGGCTGGTGAACACGCCCAATAATTTCCCATCCGCCCCGTCATAATGCAGGATTTTGTCGGCCCAGGCCATGTAGAGATGCCCGGCGCGGTCCGCCGCCATCCGCCCCGACCCGTAGGGGATCGCCACATCGAACGACCATTCGCTCAGGAACGCGCCGGTCAGGTCGAACTTCTCCACCCGGTGCGCCTTGTTGTCCGACACATAGACGATGCCGTTGCCGTCCACGGCGATCCCGCTGGCATCCTGAAACAGCCCCGGCCCGGTGCCCTCGCCGCCGAACGTGGCCGTCAGATCGGCAGGCCCTGGCTCGATCAGGCGGGTGAAGAACTGCGGGTCGCTGTTCATGATCGCGGCAAAGCCGAGAAACCCGGCGAAGATCAGGATGACGACCAGCCAGCTAAACACCGTGCTACAGCCGCTCGCCCGCGCCCGTGGGGGGGGCCGGTATGGCTGCGGCGGCAGGGGCGGCGCTTGCACGATCACCGGCGGCGGAGCCGGGAGGGGCTGGCGCAAGGATGCCGGGACGATCACCGTCGTGCCGCAATAGGGGCACCGCACCTGCAAGGCGGCCCCATCCGGGCGCAGTGCCGCCGCGCACGACGGGCATTCAAAAATACGGCTATCAGACATCGGTGGTCAGTGGTCAGTGATCAGTGGTCAGTGATTAGAAGGTGGGTAGACAGCAATTAGAAACGGCGAACGGCCAGATGCCAAACGTCTGACCACTGACCACTGACCACCGACCACTGATCACTACGTGCTATTTGCCCATTAAGCGGTTGACGCTGCGGGTCAGGCGCAGGACGCGCCCGGCCTCGATCTTTTGCAGCAACTGCTCTAAATAGACGATGTGCTGGTTTTTTTGTTCCAGGTCGGCCTGGATGCGGGCGATGAACAGATGGCGCTCGGCAGCATCGGCCCGCTCTTGCAGCAGCGCCGCCCGCAACTGGGTCGCCTCGGCAGACAGGCGGTCGCGGTCGGCTTCCATCGCCGCCAGCGCCCCCGCCTGGCGCACCCCGTCCAGCCGCAGGTGGGCCACCGCATCGTTGAGCAAAGCAACGTCGGCTTGCAAGGCCGGGACCACCTGGGCCGTCGCCTGGGCCGAGGTCAGATGGCTTTCCACAAACGCGACTTTTGCTTCTAATCCCTGGATGTGCCGCTCACGGTGCTCCAGTTGCTCGCGCATCCCGGCGTCCTGGTGGTTGGCGATCTGCAAATCGAACAGGCGCAAGAGGAGTTGCACCAGTTCCATCCGTTGCAGGTTCTCAGCCAGTCCGGCAGCGACGGGGGGGAAACGGTCGGCGATAGCGGCCAGCGCGTCGGGCTGGGGCTGCGCCGTAGCGACCAGCACCTGGCGGTAGCCTGGTTCCTGGCGGTCGGTGGCCGAGAAGGTGAGATTGAAGAAGCGGTCTAGCTTGCGCTCCACCTCGCTCGCCCCGCTGTCATGCTGGGCGATCAGGTAGTGCTTCGCCACCATCATCAAGAGCCAGCTATAGAGGTTGCCCGCCGGGAAGCTGGTCAGGTACCAGCCCGCCTCGGTGAACGAGTCGCGGGCCGCCGGGAAGTCGGGCAGCCCGTAGGTGATATGCTCGTCCAGTTGCTCCTGCCGCGCCTTCAAAATCCACTGGACATACTCGAACAGGGTTTGCTCGGCCAGGGCGGTTTCTTCGCGAAACACGGGGCAAATGAGCAACGCCGCGTGGCGGGCTACCCGCCGCATCTCGGCCAGGAACAGCGGGCGGGCCGTGGCCGGGATGTGCTCCAGCGTGTCGAAGCTGGCGACGCAGTCGAAGCTCCCGTCGGGGAAAGGCAGTTCCATGCCGCTGCCCATGACATAGGTGTAGCCGTAGTGCTGCGCGCTGCTGGTGTCGCGCACCACGTCCATCACCACGGTCTGCGCGCCCGGCACCGGCACAAAGCGCGGCAACAGGCCGGGATAGCCGCCCACGTCAAGGATGGTTAGCGGCGCGCTCTCCTGGGCCGGGGTGCCGGGCACCACGCCGTGCGCCACCAGCAGGCTTAATACCTCGGCGGCAATCCGGTAGCGCTGATATTGATCAAACGGCAGATCCAGCAGATCGGCAGGTTGTTGGTCGCCTGTCATAGCTCCTCAGGTGGGGGTTGGGGGTTGGGGGTTGGGGGTT
>JBBSAN010000950.1:0-2743 GCA_038252265.1 Chloroflexia bacterium | reverse complement strand
TAAACAAGTTGACCAACAACTGAGTTGCATCACATCTGTGAGCGCGACACATCTTCGTTACAACGTCAACTTGTTTAGGCGGTCGCCCTTAGCTAGAGCGAAATCGGGCGGGCAGTATTTGGGCTTGCTGTGCCCTGACCATGTCTGATCTGATCGGATAGGCTGTCAGAGCCGTATCGCAACTGATTGCCATTTTAATCCAACCTTCGTAGATTTGCAATCCCGTGCTGCTGGTGTCTTTATGACTAGATTGACGGCTAGCCGCATCCTCCCTATAATTGAGCAGGGACCTCACGGCTGTGGCCCGACCCCGGATAGGAGATTAACTTATGCCCCGTTCGCTTTATCAGCGGGTGGAACAACCGATGGATGATGGTCTGAACAAACTGCTTGGACCCCTGGAAGCGGCCATCATGGAGATCATGTGGGTGCGGCAATCGGCCACCGTGCGTGAGGTGACGACCATCTTGCAGGCGGAGCGGGCCGTGGCCTACACCACGATCATGACGGTGATGATCAATCTGGCCGAGAAGGGGCTACTCCGGCGGATCCCGCTGGACAAGCGTACGCATCTCTATGAAGTGGTCCAAACGCGGGAGACATTCATCCAACAGGCCAGCGAGCGGGTGGTACGGGCCTTGGTGACCGATTTTGGAGATCTGGCCCTGGCCGAGTTCGCCCGCGCCCTGGACGCGGTGACGCCCGAGCAACGGGCGCGCATCCGCCGCCGCCTGAAGGAACGCGCCGCACGAGAGCGTCCGCCGGATGGAGCCACCGATGCGGGCTAGCAGCTGGCTCCGCCTGGCCGTGCTGGTAGGCCTGCTCAGCCTCAGCGGCCTACTGGGCGCGCTGCTGATCCCGGTGCTGGCCCGTCCGCCCCAGGAAGCCGATGTCCACAACTTCAACCCGTTCTGCCTGTTCCTCCCCGCCCAGGCCGATTGGGCGGCCCATGCGGCCAGCTATCTGATCCTCGGCTTGCTCCTGGCGGGTGGCGGGCGGGGCCTCTGGAGTCTACTGGACCAGCGACAGCGGACCCAGCAGGCCGTCCAACGTCTGCTAACCCTGTCTCAGCCGCTCGATCCCGCTTTGTCGGCCATGCTGGTTCCCCTCAACCTGACCGCGCAGGTGGATCTGGTTGCCAGTGCGGTGCCGGTCGCCTTTTGCTATGGGCTGCTGCGCCCGCGCATCTGCCTGAGCACCGGGCTGCTGGCGGCGCTCCCCGATGACGCGCTCCAGGCGCTGTTGTGGCACGAACGTTATCATCTGCTGCGGCGCGATCCGGTCAAGGTGGCGCTGGGCCGGGCCTGGGCGGCGGGGCTGTTCTTCCTGCCCCTCGTCGGCCTGCTCTACCGGCAATATCTGGTGGCGAAAGAGGTGGACGCCGACCACTATGCCTGTAGCCGCCAGGGCAGCACCGGACCCCTGGCCGAGGCGCTGGTGGTGCTGCTCGATCTCCACGAGGCCCCCCCGCTAGGGACGGTGGGGGCCAGCGAGGCGCTGGAAGTGCGGGCCGCCCATCTCCTGGGCCAGCCGCTGCCGCAGCGCTTGCCCTTGCGCCCGGTCCTGGTCAGCATCCTGCTGGTCGCCGGGCTACTGATCCTGACCTGGATCCTGGCGCAGCTAGGGGTCGCCGATCCCCACTGGCCGATCCAGCATCCCCTGGGCGGCTGCTAGCCGGAACCCTCTGCGCTTCTGCGATCCCAACCTCTCTTCTCGCCCCACGAGGATCGAACGACGCCGCGCCATCCATAGCGCTGGTCAGGGCTGCGGCTACTTATCCTTCAGGTGTGACCAGTCGAGTAGGTGATGGCGATCCAGGATTAATCTACTAACTAAACGTTATATAAAATGTCTCAAATTCTTATCAAAAAGCTATTGCATTACCACCATATTCCGCATATAATAAGGCCAATTTACCGGACAGCCCTATCATAAGGAGCCGAGGAAATGGTCGATTACCTCGCTCTCTCCGGCTGCTGGCCGCGTGGCCCTCCTAACTGACCCTCCATGATCACTGTCGATACCGTTGCGGCCCGCCGTGTGTCTCAAGCACCCTGTGCGCCGGGCAACCTGTGTCATCGGATACGCACGTCCTTATTGAGGAGGTTATCCATGTTTCGACGGTACAAATTCCTCGTGGCCCTCTTGCTCGTTTTCGGTCTGCTGGCCGCCAACGTCGGGGTCTACACCGCCCATGCCCACAACTGGGGCGGGTGGCACTGGGATAAAGGCGGCACCCAGATTGTCATCCAGGAGCAGCATACCGGTGGGCATACCACCCAATCGCTGGCGGCCAGCCTGGACGCCTGGAACCGCATCAGCATCCTCTTTAATTACCACGTCAACTACCATACTGACATCAGCGTCTACGACGGCTACTACAACACGAACTGGTCCGGCCTGGCCTCGATTGAAGACAGCAACTGGGACTGGGGCTGCTGGTGCTACGACCATATCGGCCATGCCCACGCCAAGTACAACACCAAGTCCGGGTTCAGCGCCTGGACGATCCAGGGCGTGTACTGCCAGGAAATTAATCACGGTCGGGGCTTCGACCACGATAATTCCGGGGGCTGCATGGGGCTGACCTACTATTCGGGTTCCTCGAACACCCTCAGTTCCCATAACCTCACGGATTTCTACAATCGCTACCGCAATCACTAGCCCCACGATGGCTCCCTCCGCGGAACACTGCGGCACCCACCTAGAGGAGGACAACCGATCATGAACAAGCACTTGTTGT
>JBBSAN010000949.1:0-2747 GCA_038252265.1 Chloroflexia bacterium | reverse complement strand
TTCTTGTAGGAGAAGTAGGAGGCAGGCCAAACCAGGGTCGCCGTGCCCGGCCCGCTGCATCGCCCCACAGCATCGTTGGTACGGAGTTTGCCATCCGTCCGGTGTGTGCCCCCGCGGATAGGGTCCCGGCTGACCACTCAAGGCCGGGCGGCGCACAAGGGAGGCGTACATGGATCGCACCACCGCAACGAACACGGCGATTGTCATTGTCGGGGGCGGGGCCGCCGGACTGTCCACCGCCGGAGCCTTACAGCAGCGGGGCTACGCCGCGGTCGTCCTGGAGCGGGATGCCGCGATCGGCGGCACCTGGGCGCGGCGCTATGATCGGCTGCATCTCCACACCTTCCGGCCCTGGTCCGGCCTGGCGCACTACCCCATCCCCCGCGCCTATGGCCGCTATCCCAGCAAGGACCAGTTCGCCCGTTATCTCCGGCAATACGCCGCCCACTTCCGGCTCGACGTGCGAACCCGCTGTGCGGTCACGCGCGTGGCCCTGGCGGCCCGCTCCCCCCGCCCCCTCTGGCAGGTGGAGAGCGCCTGCGGCACCTGGCGTGCCCCGGTCGTTGTGCTGGCAACCGGCCAGTATGACCTGCCCCAGCAGCCTACCTGGCCGGGCCAGGAGCACTATACCGGACGGCTGCTCCATTCCGCCGCCTACCGGACGGGGCGCGACTACGCAGGCCAGCGGGTGCTCGTGATTGGCGTCGGCAACAGTGGGGCCGAGATTGCCGCCGACCTGGCCGAGCAGAGCGCGGCCTTCGTCGCAGTCAGCGTGCGGACCCCCCCCTTTATCGTGCCCCGCGACCGCTTCGGCCTGCCCATCCAGCTCACCGGCCTCCTGCTGAGTCGCCTCCCGGTGCCGCCCGGCATCCTCGACGCGATCAGCCAGCGAGTCGCGCGGCAGGCGCTGGGCGATCTGCGGCCCTACGGTCTCGGCGTCGGCCCTACCACCCGGTTCCCCTACACGCACCAGCAGGTGCCGAGCATCGACGTAGGGTTCGTGCGCGAAGTAAAAGCGGGACACATCGTGGTGCGGCCCACGATCGCCGCGTTCACGCCCGGCGGTGTGGTCTATACAGACGGACGGGAAGAGGCGTTTGACGCGGTGATCGCCGCCACCGGCTTCCGTACCACTCTGCCCGCCGTGCTGGACCTGCCCGGAGCGCTGGACGCCCACGGCGTCCCTCGTGCTCCTTCGGGCCGCTCGAGTGGGTATCCCGGTCTCTATTTCATGGGCTATTTCACCAGCGTGCGCGGCCACCTCTATGAAACGAACGGTGCTTCCCGCGCGCTGGCGGGGCGGATTGCCCGCTACCTGGAGAGGTCAGGACACGCCGCGACGGCACGCGGCGGGTGAGCGGCGGCCTGGACGCGGCGAGTAAGCTGGGCCATAGATTCTATAAGCACAGGACAACTACCGCATCTTTTGAACACCCGAAGCTGCCAGGATCAATGAGGCTGCTCGCTTGCAGCATTGTAGTAACCTGTGTACGATGCAGATAGAGTGCTTCGACCCTTGAGCCACGTTGCGGTTTTATGGCTGCTGCCAGGCCCCGCCATCCTGGAGACGGTCGCCGACATCCTGGACTTCGAGGGGTACGACGTGGGGCAGGCGCGCAACGGGGCTGCGGGGCTGGCGCTGATCGAACACCAGCCCCCCGCACTGATCCTGCTGGATATGCGGCTGCCCGTCCTCAACGGGTGGGACTTCGCCCGCATCTTACGCGAACGCAGCATCCAGGTGCCCATCCTGGTCATGACGGCGGCCCAGGACGCCCGGCGCTGGGCGGGGGAGATCGGGACCGCTGGCTATGTCGCGAAGCCGTTCCACATCGCGGATCTGCGGAAGGAGGTCGCGCGGTTCGTGGATCCGCCACGCAGTGCCTGAGTAGCGGTTACGGCATTACCGCGCTCCGCTCCCGGTTGGTCTGCGGGGCGACCCCAGGGGCGAGCGGTGACAGGTTGGGGCAGTTCGCGGATGCCCGACTCCAGTTGGTAGCCCGTCTCCTCGCCGGGCGGATAGTCGGCAAACCCGGCCTGCCAGCCTTGCGCCCCGCCGCGAAAGTCGTAGCTCACGTTCGGGGCGCTGGCCGGACCAGTAGCGGTTGGTGGTATGGTGGGGGTCGGCGGGGCGGTGGGGCCGCAGGCGGCGAGCAGCGGAATGATCAGCAGCACCGCGCCCGCTGCCGCACGGCACCGCGCGATCTGCCGATAGCGCTTAATGCTCATGCGAGATCCCCTAACGGTGGTGGCTGCCCACATTGAGCGGGAGGGATTCCATGTACAACTCGTCCACGTAGCACCAGCCCCAATCCTCGCCCGACTCGAACGACTTGATGATCGGGTGGTGGGTGCTATGAAAATGTTTGGTGGCGTGCTTGTTCTTGGAGCTATCGCAGCAGCCGACATGGCCGCACGTCTCGCACAGGCGCAGGTGGACCCAGGAGTCGCCCATCTTCAGGCACTCCTCGCAGCCGTTCCCGCTGGGTGTCACGTCGTGAAGCCCCTTCACATGGGTGCAGGTATCATCCATTATCGTCCTCCTATGGCTAAACGCTGATTTCAGCAGGGTTGTGGGCGGAGGGCCGCCCATCGCTACTTCCGGCGCACCGGCTTCCACTCCAGCGCCGCTCGGTCCCAGCCGCCCAGATCGGCCCCCGCCACGTAGGTGCTTTGCATGAAGTCGAGCAGCACGTCTCGCGGAGTGTCGGCTCCCCGCACTGCCTCATACGGCAGGAAGAACTCCG
>JBBSAN010000948.1:0-2749 GCA_038252265.1 Chloroflexia bacterium | reverse complement strand
GGCGCATTGGGATTCGTGGGCGTCCCGTTGGTGCCGCCCATCATGCCGCCGGGGCCGCCGCCGGGGCCCCCGGGGCCGCCGCCCATCATGCCGCCGGAACCATACCCATAACCATTGGGGCTGGTGTTGCCGGTGCCACTGCCCGTGCTGGTGCCCTGGATACCATGGGCCACACCCGGCAGGGCCGCGACGCCCACGACCAGGGCCGCGCCGAGCACGGGGATGCCGCCCACCAGTAGCCCATACTTCTTAGTTGCTGTCATTTGCTTAGGACCTTAGCCTTTCGTTTGCTTATCCACGTGGATGCGCGGCTGGATTATTGCCGCGGTGTATGCTGTTATCATCTCCGGTGCCTGAGATCAGGCCGCCTATCAGTCCGAACCCTTTTGGCCGGTGTGGGCCTTATGGGCGCTACCCCAGCGCCTTGCGGGCCTGCTCAAACTCGGCGGCACTGATCTCGTCCGCGGCCAACCGGCGCTGCAAGATGGCGAGGGGCGTTTCGTGCGCGGCCCTGGCCCCGCGCGCCGTCATGGAAAACACGGCCCACGCCAGGAGCGCCAGCACCCCGAGCACGAGGATCATCCCTACGCCCATGCCCCACCAGCCGAAGCCGTATATATTACCAAATCCGTTCATCATCGCGTTTGCTCTCATTCATCATGGCTTTTGTCCCGTTCCTACTCTGCGCCTGTGGGGAACCGTGGCTCCCCCGGCTCTCTGACTCTATTGTACCGCCGGAAGATCACGATTCGATGACCGCGCAGATCACGGTTGGATCACGATTGGGGAGCACCGCGCCGGGCGGGGAGCGCAGAAGATAGGGGAGTTAAGCAGGGGCGGGCAACGTGACGGAGAAGGTGCTCCCCTGGCCGGGGCCGGCGCTGGCCGCCCAGACGCGCCCGCCCATGGCCTGGACCAGGATCTGGACAATGGTCAGGCCAATGCCCGACCCGCCCGCCGCCCGGGTGCGGGACTTATCCACCCGGTAGAAGCGCTCGAAGAGGTGCGGCACATGCTCCGGGGCGATGCCGATCCCGGTGTCCGCCACCTGGAACAGCACCTCGCGGCCCTGCGCCCCACGTACCGTAGTGACCGTCAGGGTCACGCTGCCGGGAGCCGGCGTGTAGCGCAGGGCGTTGCCCAGCAGGTTGGTCAAGACCTGCACGGCGCGGTCGCGGTCGGCGCGTACCAGCGGTAGGTTGGACGCGACCTCTTGCCGCAACTCCAGGCCTTTCTCCGCGTAGTGCGGTTGCAGCAGGGCGACCGCGGCGTGCGTAAGGGACGTCGGGTCGAGGGCCTCGATTTTCAAGGAGAGTTGCCGGGCTTCGGCGCGGGAGAGGTCGCGCAGATCGTTCACCAGCCGTTGCATGCGGCCCGCTTCGCTATGCATCTGCGCCCACAGCGCGGGGCTGGGTTGGATGACCCCGTCCAGCAGCCCTTCGAGGTAACCTTGCAGGGTGTTGATCGGCGTGCGGAGCTCGTGCGCCACATCGCCCAGCAAGTCCACGCGGCGGCGTTCGGTTTCCTCCAGGGAGTCGGCCATCTCGTTGAACGTGGCGGCCAACAGGCCCACCTCGTCGCGCGCGCGCACCGCCCCGCCCGGCACGGGGACGCGTTCGGCGTAGTGCCCGGCTGCGATCCGCCGGGCGGCGGTGACCATGCGCTGCACGGGGCCGGCGATCCGGTCGGACACCCACAGGCTGACCAGGACGGCCACGACGACGGCCACCGCCACGCCAGCCAGCACGGACTGGAACACGGCTTGTTGGTAGGCATCCCGTAGCGGCGCATCGAGGCTCTGGAGCAGCGCCCCGGTCCCGCCAGTCCCATCCGGGCCGCCCATCATGCCCCCCGGTCCCATCATGCTGGCCAGGTGGAGGTCATAGAATCCGGGCGCAACCAGGCTCGTGGTGATGACCACCGCCAGGGCACCGGCCCCGATCACCAGCAGGTAGGTGAGCAGGAGCCGGACCCGCAGGCGCAACCGCAACGGGATGGTGTTCATACCTTTAGTCCCTCGGCCCTGGGGTACCCTCGTGGGGAGCCGCTTTGAAGCGATAGCCCGCGCCGCGCACGGTTTCGATGTACTGCGGGGTGGCCGGGTCGTCGCCTAGCTTCTTCCGCAGGTTCACGACCTGCGCGTCCACCACATGGTCGTCATAGTAGTCCCCGCCCCACACCTGCTGGAGCAACTGGTCCCGGGTGAACAGTCGGTCGGGGTGGGCGGCCAGCGCGACCAGGAGGTCGTACTCGCGCGGCGTCAGGCTGAGCGGCGCGCCCCGCAACAGCACCTCGTGGCGGGCTAGGTCGAGCCGCAACTCGCCGGCCACGATGGGCGGGGGCGGGTCAGGCACTTCGGACGATGGCCGCGCGGCGGGTTCCGGGGACCGCGGGCGGCGCAGCATCGCTTTGACCCGGGCCACGAGCTCGCGCGGGCTGAAGGGCTTGGTCAGGTAATCGTCCGCGCCCACGGAGAGGCCGATGATCTTGTCGATCTCCTCGGCGCGGGCGGTGAGCAGGATCACGTAGGCGTCGGAGAATTGCCGGAGCCGGCGACAGACCTCGACCCCATCGAGACCGGGGAGCATCACATCCAGCACAACCAGATCCGGGTGCTGGCGGTGGGCGCTGTCCAAGGCGGCGGGGCCATCGGCTGCGGTCAGCACCTCGTACTGTTCCGCTTCCAGGTAGCTCCGCACGATTTCCACCTGGGCCGGTTCATCGTCGACGATAAGAATCCGGAGCCGGT
>JBBSAN010000947.1:0-2758 GCA_038252265.1 Chloroflexia bacterium | reverse complement strand
TGGTTCCCCCGCGCTGGGGAGGCGGTTGCCACCCGAAGCGGATGTTTTGGGGCCAGGGGACCCAGGCCCCCTGGCAAGTGGGGAGCGGTCCCGCCCGCTGCGGCGTCTGCGGGCGCTAAATTGGTGCTGAAATTCATTCCGCTGGCCCTTGACAGGCATCTGAAAACCTTAACTTGTCACTGATGGGCTAAGTCGATGGGTGCAGACCACCTCCAGGCTGTCATCCTGAGCGCAGCGAAGGATCTTCTCTAGGGTCAGAGGTGCTGAGGTGAACACCGGGCGCTTCGGCAGCACCCGTGTCACCCCAACAAGATCCTTCGCTGCGCTCAGGATGACAGCGGTGGTTGGCCCACACTGACCGACTTTGCATCAGCCGTGTATCAACCCCCATCCGCTATTTTATGGTATAATTGTGGGTTAAGAATCGTTGGCTGCGCGTAGGAAGCATCCGCAGGGAGGCAAGGGATGAGCAAGTATATTTTTGTGACCGGCGGCGTGGTGTCGTCGGTGGGCAAGGGCATCACGGTTGCGTCGCTGGGGCGCGTGCTGAAGAGCCGGGGGCTGTCGGTGTCGGTGATGAAGCTGGACCCATACATCAACGTGGACCCCGGCACCATGTCGCCGTATCAGCACGGCGAAGTATTCGTGACCGACGACGGGGCCGAGACCGACCTGGATGTCGGCCACTACGAGCGCTTTATTGACGAGAGCATGACCCGGCGCTGCAACATCACCACCGGGCAGATTTATTCCAACGTGATCGCCCGAGAACGGCACGGCGACTTTCTCGGCGGCACGATCCAGGTGGTGCCGCACATCACCAACGAGATCAAGGCGCGCATCGCCGCCTCTGCCCGCGAGTCGAACGCCGACGTGATGATCGTTGAAGTCGGCGGCACAGTGGGCGACATTGAGGGCCTGCCGTTTCTCGAAGCGATCCGCCAGATGCGCCGGGATGCCGGGCGCGAGAACGTGATGTACATCCATCTCACCTATCTGCCCTACATCGGCGCGACCAAAGAGCTGAAGACCAAACCGACCCAGCACAGCGTCAAAGAGCTACGCAGCATTGGCATCAACCCCAACGTGGTCGTCTGCCGCTCGGACATGCCGGTGGAGGCCGACACCCTCGCCAAGATCGCCACATTCTGCGATGTGGACCAGGATGCGGTGATCCCGCTGATGACGGTGGACAGCATTTATGCCGTGCCGATCATCCTCGAAGATGCCGGCCTGGGCGATTATATCGTCCAGCGACTGGAACTCAAGGGCCACGCCCCCGACCTCCAGGCCTGGCGTGATATGGTGCAGCGCATCCGCGCCCCCAAGCCGCACATCCAGATCGCGATCTGCGGCAAATACACCGAACTCCACGATGCCTATATCAGCGTGGCCGAGGCGCTCAAGCACGGCGGGGTGTTCCATAATCTGGATGTGGATCTCCATTGGGTCAACACCGAGAGCATCGAGCAGGACGGGGCCGCCCCGCATCTTCAGGGGATGGACGGCATCGTCGTGCCCGGCGGCTTTGGCGACCGGGGCGTGGGCGGCAAGATCCTGGCCGCGCAATTCGCCCGTGAGCAACAGATCCCCTTCCTGGGGCTGTGTTATGGGCTGCAAATGGCCGTGATCGAACTGGCCCGCGCTATCGGCCTCCAGCACGCTAACTCGACTGAGATCGACTCGCGCACCCCCCACCCGGTGATCGACATCATGGCCGACCAGCGCGACATCGCCGACATGGGCGGCACGATGCGCCTAGGCCTGTACCCCTGCGTGCTGGTGCCGGGCACCCACGCGGCAGCCGCCTATGGCGAACCGCAAGTGCAGGAACGCCACCGCCACCGCTGGGAGTTCAACAACGCCTACCGCGAGCGCCTCGCGGCGGCGGGGCTGATCGTCAGCGGCACCTCGCCCGACGGGCGGCTGGTCGAGATCATCGAACTGCGCGACCATCCCTGGTTCGTCGGCACCCAGTTCCACCCCGAACTGAAGTCGCGGCCCACCCGACCCCACCCCCTGTTCCGCGACTTCATCGGCGCGGCGCAAAAGCAAGCCGCCACGCACCACACCAACGGACACAGCAAAGAGCCGGTCCCCGTCGAGAGTGTTTCCGTCGAATTGGGCAGCCGTTAGACCAGCCCCGGCCTCCAACTACCAGCCCATAAACCCCTACTCCCCCACCGGAGAGTAGGGGTTTGCTTTGCCGCACAAGTGAGCAGACAGCAGCAGGCGAAAGTTAGCTTCTTGCATAAGGAGGGGGGCGTAGCTTGCGCCCTTGCTACGACCGATTCACAACGACCTCTGATTTCTGACTGCTGACTGCTGACTGCTGACTTCTGAACACTCATGACCAGAAGTGGGCAGAAAATGAGCAGGTTTTGGGCTGTCCTACCGAGCGAATTGCCCATAGAATAGGGGTAGCACCGCCAGACGAGGCGGGGTCTCAAGTGACGATTTGGGTCGCTGAGAAGCAGACAAGCAGTACAGAGGAGGTTACGGTCATGGCAGGTTACGTGATGCGCCGGATCGCGGCGGTCGGGGCGCTAATGGGTTGTGTGTTGAGCCTGATCCTGGGGACCGCCGGTGGGGTGAGCGCGGCCCCGGCGGCGCAGAGTCTGATCCCCCTGGGAGTGATTCATGTGATGGCCGTGGACAACAGCGGGCAGGGCTACGCCTGGGCCGATTACTGCCGGCGGCACTGCATCAACGAGGGGATGGCACCGGGCCGGGTGGCCGGGCTGGCCGCCCCCGCTCA